>DASTBR010000023.1:0-5982 GCA_035711945.1 Dehalococcoidia bacterium | reverse complement strand
CTACAAATGGCTCATCACGCCGCCGTCGACGTAGAAGACCTGCCCGCTGACGTAACCGGCGCCTTCCGAAGCCAGGTACAGCGCCAGCGGCGCGGCCTCTTCTGGCTTGCCAAACCGCCGCATCGGGATGAAGCGCACCAGCTGATTCTCAGCCGGGTCCGCCGAGCCGATCCCGGGCGTGTCCTCGAGCCACATCGGTGCGATGCAGTTCACGGTGATGCCGAGAGGGGCGTACTCTTGCGCCAGCGAGCGCGTCAGCTGCAGAACGCCCCCCTTGGCAGCCGCGTAGGCCGCGGCGTTCGGCAGCCCGCGCGAGCCCAGCCCCGAGGAGACGTTGATGATCCGGCCGAAGCCGTCCTTCTCCATCTCCTTAGCCGCTGCCCTGTTGGCGAAGAAGACACTCGAAAGGTTGATGCCGATCGTGCTCGCCCACTCGGCCTCGCTCAGCTTGGCCGCCGGCTTGGCGATGAATAGGTCAGTGGCCACGACCAGCGTGTCCAGCCCGCCCAGCTCCTTCGCAACCTGGCGCACCATCACCTGCGCACCGGTTCCCAGTGTTGAGTCGATCGCATGAACGGTCGTCTTGACGCCCGTCTTCGCTATCTCGCGTGATAGGTTACGGGCATTGAGGGCCGCTTCCGGCGCGTTCGTCGCCGCGCAGACCCCGACGTCGGCCCCAGCCTCGGCCAGGCCCCGCGCGATCGCCTGACCCACTCCGGTCATTCCCAGGACGAGCGTCCTGCGTCCCTGGAAGTCGAAGGGCCCGGTGTAGCCCTCGTACTGCCAGCTGCCCATCACCCAGCCTCCGCAGGCGCAAACCCAACGGGCGCCAGCCCGTCAGCCAATCCGCCGCCGTCGATGATGTAGATGTTCCCGGTGATGTAGCTGGACGCCTCGGAAGCGAGAAACACGGCCAGCGGCCCGAGCTCAGTCGCCTCACCGAGTCGCTGCGCCGGGATAAAGCGTCCCCGTGCCTTGCGCTGCTCCTCGTCCTGCTCGTTCAGAGGCGGGAACTGCGACACGAAACCCGGCACGATGGCGTTCGCCCGCACGCTGTAGCGTGCCAGAGCCACCGCCAGTGACTTGGTCAGCGCGATGACACCCGCCTTGGCTGCCCCGTAAGCAAAGCTCTGAGGAAAGCCCCGCAGCGCCGTCCCCGATGAGACGTTGATGATCACGCCGCTGTTTGCCTCGCTCATGAAGCGCGCCGCGGCTCGCGCGCAGTAGAACGCCGACGAGAGGTTGACGTCGATTGTGTCGCGCCAGTCCTCGTCGTTGAGGTCCATGATCGACGAGCCCGCACCCGCCCGGTCGCCGATGCCAGCATTCGACAGCATGACGTCGATCTTGCCGTACTCGCCTACGCACGCCTGCACCAACCGGTCACACTGTGCCGAGTCGCGCACGTCCGTCGGCAAGACCAGCGCCTTGCGTCCGATCGAGCGCACGCGGTCAGCGACGCTCGCCAGCTGCTTCTCGGTGCGCGACGCCAGCACCAGGTCGGCCCCCGCGTGGGCCAGCGCGTACGCCATCTGCTCGCCGAGTCCGCGGCCCGCACCGGTTATCGCAATAGCTTTGCCGCTGAGATCGAATTTCTCGAGAACCATAGCCTCAAGCCTCCGCCAGCCTGCTGGCTGGGGCAAGCTCTACTCTTCGCGCTCCTCGATTTCATCCTCGAGCTCTTCCTCGGCGTCCTCGAGCTCGTCGTCCATCAACTTGACCATCTGCGCCGTAATGTTGGCGGCGTCCTCCACGAAACTGAAGCGCTCCGGCGCAACACTCAGGCTGTAGCCGACCATGTTCAGCCGCCGGAACGTCACCGCGAAGAACTCGAATGGCTGGCCGTCCTTGCTGGCGGTCCCACTAACCGCCGCGGTCTCGTCACCGATCTGCGGCGAGGGGATATCTTCAAACGCGACTTCCTCGAAGCCCTGGCTCTCGAGGCTTTGCTGGGCGCGCTCTTCGAGACCGCGCGACAACGTGAAGAACGCGGCTTCGGCGCCGGCAATCGTCTCGTACCGGTCGATGCCGCACTCCACGTAGGCGACCTCGTCTGGCTCATCGGCCTGCTGTTCACTCGAGAAAGCGGCGAACTGACCACCTTCCCGCCCCCAGCGCTCGAATTGCTCCCGTCGCTCATCAGGGTCTGCCGACCCGGCTGCCGCTTCTTCGTCATCGACCTCACCAGAAACGACAGCTTCGTACTCAAAGGAGGGAGGGATATCGTCTTCCGTGCAGATCAGGTCGGCGGGCTCGAACTCGATGTCGAGGCGGGGATCCGGAGTCGGTTCCGAATCGTCGTCGTTGGGGTCACAACCGGTCAGTAGCAAAACGCCCAGAAGCGCAAGCGTCAAACTCAGCTTCAAAGTGCGGAGATCATAGCAAGCTTCAGGCTGTTGCCCCCGGCACTCCACGCGCTGACCAATCGTCGGTCGACATCTCGGTCCCGCGGCGCATGTAGCGCGCCAGCAGGCCATGGTTCGGCGCCAGAGCAAAAACCACGAAGAACACCGCCGTCGTCACCAGCACAACCGAGCCGCCGCCAGCCACGTCAAAGTGATACGACACGTAGAGCCCGATGACGCCGTTCACGGCTCCCAGAAGTCCACCGACCAGCATCATCGGAAATAGCCGGTCGACCAGCAGCCGCGCGGAGGCTGCGGGCGTCACCAGGAACGCCAGCACGAGAACTGTACCAACGGCCTGGATCGACACCACGATTGTCAGGGTGATCAACGCCAACAGCAGCAGGTCGAGCGCGAAGGTCGGGTAGCCGAGCGCCGTCGCCGAGATCGGATCGAATGAAACCAGCTGCAGCTCCTTGTAGAAGATCGCGATCAGCCCCAAAACGATGACGGCAACGATCGCCGTCAACAGAAGATCCTCGCTCGATATGGCCAGCACGTTCCCAATCAGGAACGACGACAGGTCTCTTGTGTACGTTCGTACGCTGCTGATCAGCACCACGCCGAGCGCAAACATTCCGGCGAACAGTATGCCGATCGCCGTGTCCTCGCTCACTCGCCGGTTTCGCGCCACGACCGCAATCAGCAGTGTCGTCAGCAGACCAAAGATCAGCCCACCTGCGAAGAAGGACTTGTTCAGCAGAAAGGCAATCACAAGGCCGGGGAAGACAGCATGGGCGATGGCGTCGCCGATGAAGGCCAGCCCCCGTAGCACGACAAATGATCCCACAACGCCACAGAGAAAACCGATCAGGATCAGCTCATAGATCGCGCGTTGGAAGAACTCGAACTGAAGCGGATCCGTCAGCCAGTCAGCCATGGTGCTCGTGCACCTCGAGCGCTGGCTCGAACTCGCCCTCGCCGAGGATCAGCAGCTGGCCACCGTATGTCGCGTGCAGGTTGTCCTTCGACAGCGTCTCAGCGGGTGGCCCCATCGCCACCATCTCATGATTGAGGCAGCAGACGCAGTGGCAGTTGCAGGCGGCGGAGCTAAGGTCGTGCGTCGCCATCACGACGGTCCGTCCGGCCGCCGCCAGGTCGTGAAGGAGCTGCAGGATCCTCTCCTGCGAAGTGGCGTCCACC
Organism: Dehalococcoidia bacterium; assembly: GCA_035711945.1. Lineage (GTDB taxonomy): Bacteria > Chloroflexota > Dehalococcoidia > WHTO01 > WHTO01 > DASTBR01. Next base: position 2,434 of record DASTBR010000023.1, on the reverse strand, counting down.
CCCGAAAGCGGCTCGTCCAGCAACAGGACCGAGGCGTCCTGCGCGAGTGCTCGCGCCAGGAATACGCGCTGCTGCTGCCCGCCGGACAGCTGGTTGATATGCCGGTCGCGGATGTCAGCGAGGTCGACCATCTCCAACGCCTCATCGACGCGCCGCCGATCTTCACTTCCAGCCCGGCGAAACCAGCCGATACGTCCGTACCGGCCCATCAAGACGACGTCCTCCACCGAAACGGGAAACTCCCAGTTGACCTCTTCGCGCTGCGGCACGTAGGCAACCTCGTGCCGCTGTTTGGAGGCTGCCTTGCCGTGGATCGTGATCGTTCCTGCCAGCACCGGCACCAGTCCAACGATCGCCTTGAGCAGTGTGCTCTTCCCGGCGCCGTTAGGCCCGATGACACCCACGATCTGGCCCTTCTCCATGTGTGCATTGACGCCGCTCAAGGCGCTTCGCGAGCCGTAGGCAACCGTTAGGTTGTCCACCTCCACCGCAGGACGTCCTGCCTCGGCCAGCTGCCGCTCCACTACTGCCTGCGTCATCTCAGCCGCACCCGAGCCCTTCCACGATTGTTTCGGCGTTGTGGATCATCATTTCGATGTAGGTGCCCGCGCCAGAATCCTCCGGGCCGAGCGCATCTGTGTAGAGGTCGGCGACAACCGTCGCACCCGATTCCTCAGCGACCTGATCCTCGACCTCCGTGTCCACGCTCGACTCACTGAAGATAGCCTCCACGTCTTCCTGTTCGATCAGCTCGATTAGCTCGGCCAGGTCCTCAGCAGATGGCTCGGCGGTTGTCTCGAGGCTCGGAATGACTGCTCCGACGATTGTCAATCCATAGCGATTGGCCAGGTGGTTCAACGAGTCGTGGTTCGTCACCAGCTTGAGTTCTGACGGTTCGCACGCCGAAAAGACTGCCTCAACCTGCGAGTCCATCTCGGTTACTTCGTCCTTATAGCGCTCCGCGTTAGCGGCATATGTCTCAGCGCCTCCGGGATCGACTTCCGAGAGCCCCGCGACGATGTTGTCGACGATCACGTCCACGTTGTCGGGATTTAGCCAAACGTGAGGATCCTCTTCGCTTTCGCCTTCGCCGGTGACTGTTTCGACCCCTTCCGATACGTCAACAATCGAGCTGTCCCCTCCGGCGTTTTCGATCAGCTCATCGAGCCACTCGTCCAAATCGAAACCAGCGCGAAACACGATGTCGGCCTCAGCGATGCTTTCTGCGTCAGAGGGCACAGGCTCGTAGTCATGTGGATCGACATCCGCCTCCAGCAGCTCCTCTACCTGGACGCGGTCGCCTCCAACATTCCGTACGAAGTCGCCTAACTGGGTCGTAGCTGCCACTGCACTGACCGCCGCCGTGCTGTTATCGCCCTCGTCATTGCTGCAGCCTCCGAGCAGGATGGCCAGCAACGCTAGCGTTGCCCCGACCATCACTCTGATACCAAGTCTCATTGAGACTAAGTATCGCGCTGGCCCAAAGAGCGGTCAATTGGCGGTCAATTCCGGCGGCAGGCGGCGCAGCGCCCGTAGAGCTCCAGAGAATGTCCTTGTATCTCGAAGCCAGCCATCTCGCCGATCTCCTGCAGCGAGGCGGGCACGTCGCAGCCACTCACATCCTTCACCTCGCCACAGTCGAGGCAGACGAAGTGGTGATGGTGTCCGAGGCTACCAACGCGATAGCGGAGGCTACCGTCACTCATCAGAACTCGGCAGATTGCTCCCTCGTCCTGCAGCAGGCGCATCGTCCGAAAGACAGTCGCCCGCCCGGCGGGACGTGAATCTTCAATGATCTCGTCAGGAGTGAAGTGCTCTGGGCGGCGCGCGATTGACTCGAGGACCGCGCGACGTGGCTCAGTTACGCGATGGCCGGCCGACTGGAGCTGTCGCTCCAACGTTGCCACCGTTCGTTCTTCCGCAGTTGTCGTAACCAATTCAGGATCCTCGCATCGACTATACGAGAAGCCTCATCTCAAGCCCGGCCTGGTCTCACTGTTCAAGCTGCGACTCAATCTGCCCGCTGACGATGGCGTAAGGCTGGAACCCCTGGATGAAGCGGTCACCGACGCGAAACCCGGGTGCGGCAGTGAGGCCATCGTCGAATGCAGATTGGGTCGAATCTTCGATCCGCTGAAGATGGCGGTCGTCATCTACGCAGGCTCCAAACTCGGCCTCATCGAGGCCGATGAGAGCGCCGAATGCCTTGAGATTGGACTTTGCGAACGTTCCCTGGTTTTCCGCGCCCTGGTTTGCGAACAGAACCTCGTAGTACTCCCAGAACATGCCCTGGTCGGCTGCACATTCCGCCGCCATCGCGGCATAGAGGGACTCTGGCCCCAGGGCCGCGACCTGGTGATACACGATGCGGACGATCCCCGTCCGCACATACTCGTCAAGGAGGTCTGGCAGCACGACCTCGGTAAAGCGCTGA
>DASTBR010000022.1:0-12622 GCA_035711945.1 Dehalococcoidia bacterium | reverse complement strand
ATGTTCACCAAGGACGGCGGGGTAAAGGTCTGGTTCGGCGGCGCGGATGAAGACTGGGGCCGGGCCACAGTCGAGGGCGGCGACGTCGAGATCATCGGCAACGGCGCGGTGATGATCGGCATGGGCGAGAGAACCACGCCCCAGGCTGTGACGCTGATCGCACGGGAGCTGTTCAAGGCCAACGCGGCGAAGCAGGTGCTGGCCGTGCGGCTCCCGAAGTCACGCTCCTACATGCACCTGGATACCGTGATCACGATGGTCGCCCCCGACGCGGTGACGGCTTTCCCCAACGTGGTGATGGGCGCCCGCGTCTGGAAGATGCGCCCCGGCGACAAGCCGGAGGAGCCGGTTATCGAGGAAGTTAAGGGCGGAATCATCGAGGCGATGCGCTCCGCGCTCGACCTTCCCGAGCTGAGAGTGATTACGACGGGCGGCGACGAGTTCGAGGCCGAACGCGAGCAGTGGGATGATGGCAACAACCTGGTTGCCATCGAGCCGGGAGTTGTGGTCGCCTACGAGCGAAACACGTGGACCAATACCAAGCTGCGCAAGGCAGGGATCGAAGTGATCACGATCGAGGGCTTCGAGCTCGGCCGCGGACGTGGCGGCTCGCACTGCATGACGTGCCCGATCGAGCGAGACGCCGCGTAAGAAGCAATTAGGAGCAGTTATGAGCTACAACCTGAAAAACCGCAACTTCGTCAAGGAGATTGACTTCTCATCTGGCGAGTTTCAGCACCTTCTTCGCCTGTCTGCCGCGCTGAAGATAGCCAAGTATGCAGGCACCGAGACGCAGCGCCTCGCCGGCAAGGAGATCGCGTTGATCTTCGAGAAGACTTCGACGCGCACGCGCTCGTCGTTCGAGGTGGCGGCGTTCGACCAGGGCGCGCACGTCACCTACCTGGATCCATCGGGCTCGCAGATGGGGCACAAGGAGTCGGTGGCCGACACCGCCCGGGTCCTTGGACGCATGTACGACGCGATCGAGTACAGAGGGAACCGCCAGGAGGACGTGGAGACGCTCGCCGAAGCTGCCGGCGTGCCCGTCTACAACGGACTTACCGACGAGTGGCACCCGACGCAGATGCTGGCGGACTTCTTGACGATGGGCGAGGCCAGCGGCAAGCCGTACGACGCCATCTCCTATGCCTTCATGGGTGACTGTCGCTTCAACATGGGCCGCTCACTGCTGGTCACCGGCGCTCTGCTGGGCAGCGATGTTCGGCTATGCGGTCCCAAAGAGCTTTGGCCGCCCGATGACGTGCGCAAGATCGCGAACGATCTCGCCAAGGCCAGCGGCGCGCAGATCACGATCACTGATGACGCTGCCGAGGGGCTGAAGGGCGTCGACTTTGTGCACACCGACGTCTGGGTCTCGATGGGTGAGCCGAAGAGCGTCTGGACAAAGCGCACTAAGTTGTTAACGCCCTACCAGGTCAACGCCAAAGCCCTCAAGCAGACGGGCAACCGAAAAGCGAAGTTCATGCACTGCCTCCCGGCCTTCCACGACAAGAACACCGTCGTTGGCAAGGAGATGATGGAGCACACGGGCCTCAAGGACGGTATGGAGGTTACCGACGAGGTGTTCGAGTCGCCGGCCAATATCGCCTTTGACCAGGCGGAGAACCGGCTGCACACCATCAAGGCCGTCCTCGTAGCGACACTGGCGTAGCGGCCTAGAAAAGACCGTGAGCATCGAGGGCGAAGCGGCAGAGATCAGGCCACCGAGCCTGCTCGACGCCGTTATCCCGGTCGTGGTTCTGATCATCTTGATCGCCACATCGGTGGCCCTCTTCGGCATCGATGCCACTGAAGGGCCGCTGCAGGTGGCGCTGCTAACCAGCGCCGCCACTGCCGCGCTGGTCGCCCGCAAGAACGGCCACGAGTACATACACATCAGCGAGGCGGTGGTCGGCGGAATCTCCAGCGCGATGGGCGCGATCTTCATCCTGCTGGCGGTCGGGGCGTTGATCGGCACGTGGAACATGTCCGGCACCACTCCCACCGTGGTGTACTACGGGATCAAGCTCCTGGATCCAGAGTTCTTCTACGTCGCTGCGGCGGCGATATGCGCAGCGGTCGGGCTTGTAACCGGCAGCTCGTGGACCACCGCAGGGACGCTTGGCGTGGCCTTTGTGGGGATGGCACCGGTCCTCGAGGTCTCGCCCGAGATAACCGCTGGCGCCGTGATCTCGGGCTCGTACTTCGGCGACAAGATGACGCCTCTCTCGGAGACGACCATCCTCGTGCCGCAGCTCGTAGGCGGTCTTACGGTCTACGAGCACATCCGGGCGCTCCTCTGGACGACCGGCCCTGCGATTGCCATTGCGCTGGTGATATTCCTCGTTCTCGGACTGCAGGAGGACGTAACGGCAACAAGCGATCAGAAGGACGCGGCAACCGCGGCTATCGACTCCGTGTACAACATCTCGTTCATCAATCTCCTGCCCCTCGTGCTGCTGATCGTCTGCGCCTTTCGGAAATATCCGCCGTTCATGAGCGTGTTCGCGGCGGCATTGCTCGCTGGCGTGATGGGAGCCTTCACACAGCCCGACCTCGTGCAGGATTTCGCCGACGATCCCGACCTCGGAGCCTTCCTGGCCTCGATCAAGGCGATCTACGCGGCGATGGGTACGGGCTTCGTCCTCGAGACCGGGATAGAGCCCCTTGATCAGCTCTTTTCGCGCGGTGGCATGTCGAGCATGCTGACGACGATCTGGCTGGTGCTGGGGGCACTGGCATTCGCCTCGGTGATGGAACACGCGGGATTCCTGGGCCGGCTGTTTGAGGGCGTTATGCGACTCGCCAGGTCGACCGGCGCCTTGATCGCTACCGTGGCAGCGACTTCGATTGGCCTGAACGTGATCGCCTGCGATCAGTACGTCGCAATCGTCATGCCAGCGCGGACATTCAGGCTGGAGTTTCAGAAGCGCCAGATCGCGCCGCAGGTGCTTTCGAGGACGGTCGAGGACACGGGCACCGTCACTTCGGCGTTGGTACCATGGAACACCTGCGGCGCCTACATGACCGGCACGTTGGGGGTCTCAACTTTCGACTATTTCCCTTATGCCTTCTTCAACCTTCTCAACCCGGTCATCTCAGTGCTCTACGGGCTTACCGGCTTCCAGGTAAAGAAGATTCCGCCGGAAGAAGGCACACCAGAGCCGTTTGTGGGCGTCGAACCATCAACTGAGGGAGCTATGCAATGAAGGGCCAGCGTCATGACTGAAGCACTGGCGCCGGCCCAGACCGGCGCGGCAACCCCTGACACGAGCAGCTTCGGAGACACGTATTACGGGGTTTCGCCCGAGCAGGTAGCTGGTTCGCTCGCCGTTGATGTTCAACAGGGATTGAGCAGTTCGGAGGTCGACCAGCGGCTCACCCGCTACGGCCCCAACCGCCTCGAAGAGAAGGAAGCCGAGCCGGGCTGGAAGGCCTTCCTGCGCCAATACAACGACCTCATGCAGATCGTCCTGGTCGCCGCCGCGATCGTCAACGAGGTCGTGACCGGAGAAACCGGCACGTCGATCATGCTGATCCTCTTGACCGTTTTCAACGCGGTACTCGGGCTGAGCCAGGAGGCCAAGGCTGAGGCCGCGCTCGCTTCGTTGCAGCAAATGCTGAAGACCGTGGCCCGCGTTCGGCGCGACGGCGGCCAGGTCCTGGAAGTCGATGCTGAGCAGCTGGTGCCCGGCGACGTCGTGCTGCTCGAGGCGGGGAATGTCGTGCCTGCCGATGGCAGGTTGTTCGTTGCGGCAACGCTGGAGATAGAGGAAGCGGCGCTGACCGGCGAGAGCGTGCCTGTCCTGAAGGACACAGAAGCGATCGAGAAGCCCGACCTGGCTCTTGGCGATCGCCTCAATACGGCTTACATGAACACCTCGGTAACCAGGGGCCGCGCTGAGCTGATCGTGACCGGAACCGGCATGGACACCGAGATCGGCAAGATCGCCGGCATGTTGAACCGAACCGAGGCAGAAGAGACACCGCTTCAGAAGAAATTGGACGAACTAACCCGCATCTTCATCGGCCTTGGTGGGATAGCGATCATCTCGGTTATCGTCCTCGGTCTGATCCACGACGAGTCGCTGGAGACGCTCTTCATCACGGGGGTGGCTCTCGCTGTGGCCTGCATCCCGACAGGGCTACCAGTGGTCGTAACAACACTTCTCTCGCTTGGGACGCGCGACCTGGCCAATCAGAACGCGATCGTCAAGCGATTGCCGGCCGTGGAAACCCTGGGCTCAACGTCCGCCATATGTTCCGACAAGACGGGCACTCTGACGCTGAACAAGATGACGGCGCGGGAGCTTGTCGTGCCCGGGCCCGGCAATCGCTTCAAGGTGACCGGTGAGGGGTACAGCACCGCCGGCGAAATATTGCGACCCGGCGGCGCCAGTTTCGATCTCGACCAGGCCCTGCTGCCCATGGTCCTTTGCGCCGATGCCAGCCTCGACGGCGAGTCGCTGATAGGTGATCCGACAGAGGGCGCATTGATCGTTCTCGGCGCCAAGGGCGGACTCGACATCGAGGAGACACGTCGTACCTATCCGCGAATCGCCGAGGTCCCCTTTGACTCCGAGTACAAGTTCATGGCGACGTTCCACAACATTACCGACGAGGGCGGCAAGGACGTCGTTCGCTGCTTCGTCAAGGGCGCTCCCGACGTCATCATCGGCCTCAGCAAGTCGTATTGGCACCCGGACGGTGGCACGCTGGAGATAACCGACGAGAACCGCCAGGTTGCCCTCGACGTGAATGCCGAGATTGCTGCCTCGGGTCAGCGCGTGATGGTCGTGGCCCGGCGCGATTTTGATCCCCAGGAGTTCGATCCGGCGGGGAAACTGCTTCCGCTTGTCACCGACCTGACCCTCCTGGCGATGGTCGGGATCGTCGACCCGCCGCGGGCTGAAGCGAAGGTCTCGATCGCCGAGTGCATCGACGCAGGCATTCGCGTGCGCATGATCACGGGCGATCACGCCACGACTGCGGCGGCGATCGGCTCCGAGCTGGGCATCGAGGGACGCGCGCTCACGGGTGCTGAGTTCGCGGCGATGAGCGACGAGGAGCTGCTGCGCGAGCTTCCCAACATCGGCGTGATCGCGCGCGTCGCTCCAGAGGACAAGGTGCGGCTGGTGCGGTTGTTGCAGGAGAGCGGCGATATCGTCGCTATGACGGGTGATGGCGTTAACGATGCTCCGGCGCTCAAAAAAGCTGACATCGGCGTCGCCATGGGCATAACTGGCACAGAAGTGTCAAAGGGCGCCGCCGTCATGATCATTACCGACGACAACTTCTCAACCATCGTCTCGGCGGTTGAGAAGGGCCGCGCGCTCTACGACAACCTGCTGAAATACATCCGATTTCAGCTCTCCACGCTTGTCGGCTACCTCGCCTTGTTCATCGGCGCCGGGATCTTCAATATCGCTAACGGGATTCCGCTCGAGCCGCTGGCGCTTCTCTGGATCAACTTCGCTATCGATGTCCCGATTGCGGCTGCACTTGGATTCGACAAGCCGACGACCGGGTTGATGTCACGTTCGCCTCGTCCCGCCGATGCCCCGGTGCTCAATCGGATGCAGTGGATAAGGCTCACAATGCAGGGCCTCTACGTGGCGGCTGGCACGTTGCTCGTGAAGGCGTGGGCCGATTCGGAGTACGACGAGCTCGTGGGGTCAACCATGCTGATGGGCACCCTATCCCTCTTCCACGTTGTTGCGGCATTCAGTGTGCGTGACGAGCTGGGGACAGTGTTCAGCCGAGCCAACCTGCCGGAGTGGAAGCAGCTGCAGCTCTACGGAGTCTCGCTGCTGGCCGCCCTCCTGGTAACCGAGCTGGGAATCCTGCAGCGCATTATGGGCACGACGTCACTCACCCTGAACCAGTGGCTTGTCTGCATCGTCGTTGCGCTTACGCTCCTGCTCCTCGAAGAGGGGGTGAAGTTCTTCCTTCGTGCCAGGGGTAACGGTCAGGCCGTCGAGGAGGCGGGCGTCGCACCAGCCGGCGCCGTGGCCTGATAGCGAGGCGAGGCCACACGCCAGTAACGGAGGGAACAGTGCCAACGGAGGTTGCCCACGGCGTTTACTCCATCGGGCAGGGGCATGTCGAGATCTACGTCATCGAGGACGGCGGTCGCCTGACACTCGTCGACTCTGGCCTGAAGTCCGATTGGAAACGGATCAACAGCGAGGTCACGGCGATGGGCAAAACGCTCGCCGACATCGAAGCCGTGATACTGACACACTCACATCTCGATCACATGGGCAACGCCGAGCGACTGCGGAAGGAAGCCGGTGCCGCGGTACACGTCCACCAGGATGACCTCGCACAGGCGAGGGGCGGAGAGCGGCCGGCACGCGACCCCAAGGCCAGGAGCATGCTGAGCTATGGCCCGTCGATCTTGATCACTATTGTTCAGTTCGCCCTTCGGGGAGGGCTTTCGAGCCCACCGCCGATCATCGAGGCGGCGACCTTTACCGACGGCAAGGTCCTCGAAGTCCCGGGCAGGCCGAAGGTCGTCCACGTGCCAGGGCACACGCCGGGCTCGAGCGCGCTCTTCCTTGAAGATCGCGGGGTGCTATTCACCGGCGATGCCCTGATCAGTTACACCTTCTTTGGCCGCAAAACCGGAGCGCGGATATCGCCGTCGATCTCGAACGAGGACACGGCGGAGGCTCTGCGCTCGCTGGCCAACATCGAGTCGCTGCCGGCGCAGATCGTCCTGCCCGGCCACGGGGCGCCGCTGAACGAAGGTGTCGACGCGGCCGTCGAGGCGGCGCGCCGCATCGGCTCCGACGCGAAGGACTGATCTCGGTTGCGCCTTGATCGGGCCGCGACCATCCTCAGATCGTGCTTCGCTTCACAATAGTTGCGCTGCTTGTCGCCCTCCTCGCTGCCGTTACGGCCTGCGGTGACGACGACGATGACGATGTCGAAGAGCCCGCCGAAACCGAGACCGCCTCGGAGGCGACCGAGACGGAGACAGAGGCGCCGGGGACGCCGGGTCCCGTGGATTCAGAAGCACCAGGTATCCTCTTCCAGCGCCGAGAAAACCTCAACACCGATATCTACTTGATCCAGCCCGACGGCAGCGGGTTGACCCAGCTGACTGACGATCCGGCCGAGGATTACGAGCCGCGCTGGTCGCCCGGCTATGAGTTCATCGCCTTCGTCTCCGACCGCGACGGAGTCAGCGGTGGACAGATCTACGTCATGAACCCCGACGGCAGCGATCAGCGCCGTCTGACGACGAGCGAGTTCACCGATGACTACCCGAACTGGTCGCCCGACGGCTCGACCCTGATCTTCCAGCGCAGCAGCGCCGGCCTGGATAACGTCGAGCGCAGCTCCGACATTTGGACCGTCAACGTCGAAACCGGCGAGGAGACACAGCTGACGACCGAGGAAGCCTGGGACAGCACCCCCTCGTACTCGCCCGACGGTCAGACGATCACCTTTGAGAGCGATCGCGCCGGCCCCTTCGAGATATGGCACATGGACCCGGACGGCGCGAACCCACGGCAGATTACAGACCTGGGCGGCAGCGCCTTCGCCTCGCGCTTCTCTCCCGATGGCACACGCATCGCGTTCAACCTGCGTGGGGGAGAGGGCCGCATAGACGTCTGGGTCATGAACGCCGATGGCAGCGACCAGCACATGTTGATGGACACGCCTCAGCTAAACGAGATGTGCCCGGCGTGGTCGCCCGATGGGCTCTTCCTTACTTACCACGTCTTCGGCGAGGGGGAGATCGCGGCCGACATTGCCTATGTGTCGGTCGAGGATCCGGAGCAGATCCTGATCACCGACACGCCGGAGATCCGCGAGGAAACGCCTGACTGGAGCGGTTCCTAGGGTCAGCAGACTCGCTCTCGCTCTGCTCGCGATGCTGGTAGTCGCCTGTGCAGGCGACGATGGCGACAACGGCGAATCTGAAGCCTTCGTGCCAGCTTTTGCCTATCTGCGCCTGGAGGGAGACGCGACTGTCGCCACGCTGAGCGACGGCGAGCAGCAGGTCTCCTACGACGTGCCCGCTGATCTCGAGCCGCTGACGGCGTTCGCCTGCAGCGCAGCCGGCGACCTCGTCATTCCCGCGGGCCGCGACGATAGCCTGCTTTCACCTCTGTGGCTGGTTGATGATGAGCTCGAGCTCGCGCGTGACTTGCCGCCGGCCTTCGAGCCTGCGTGGGTTGCCGCTGACGGGCTGCTCGTCCGCGTCGTCGACCCCGACGAGGGCGCGGGCGTCCGCGTCTACGAACGCGAAGGGCAGAGCTTCACTTCCGTCACACCGCTGCTGCCGGGACGCAACGCCGGTTGGGTCAGCGGACCGGGATTGATCGCGGTGCAGGCTGGTCCAGGGGGCGGCTTCACACGCCTCGGGATCTATGGCCTGACGCTCGACGAGGCGCGCCGCGGCGAGGTTGACGCGGAATTCTGGGAGCTACTCTCCTCCGTACCGATTGACCCGCGGCAGCTAAGCCCCGATGGCGAGGTCTTCGTCTTCGCCACGGCTGCTCAGGAAAACCAGCAACGCGACATCCAGGCGATCAACGCGGACGGCAGCGACGCGCGGACCCTGGTCGCGACGCCGCGCGAAGAATTCGCTCCAGTTTGGGCCAACGGGACCGAGATCCTCTTTCTGCGGCGCGCGCTGCTGGGTGAGGGCGAGGACGAAACCGAAGCCGACGTCGAGGTCATCCGGCTGGATCTCGAGACTAACGAAGAAACGGTGCTGGCCAACGAGGCGGGAATTTACGCCCTGGCTGCCTGCGCGCCTGTTTAGGCGGCCAGCCCCGCCGAGGCGAGGCGTATAATTGGCGGGCAGGGCGACTGCCCATCCCCGCGAGGCTGGTTGCCCGGCAGAGGTGGTATGCCCGTAGCTGATAGGGGCTCACTGCTGACGCATTCGCTGCGCTGGTTGCGGCCAGTCCGCCGCCAGCCGTTCCTTCCGCATACGCCGCCTGTACAGCTGATTTCCTCTTCCCCGGCGCCCCGACTAAGCGCGCCCACAAGGAGCAGCAATGGTTAAAGCCAACGAACGCCCGGCCAGAACGCGCAAAGGCGGCGTCGCCTCCCACCTTGGCCTGGAGAACGAGCGCCTGGTCGAGCTCTATCGCACGATGCTGGCGAGTCGCCTGATCCAGGACCGCATGTTCGTCCTCCAGCGGCAGGGTCGCGCTGCCTTTGCAATCACGGGCCAGGGCCACGAGGCTGCGCAGGTTGGCAGCGCTGCTGCGCTCAGGCCCGGGACCGACTGGGTCATCCCTTATTACCGCGACGTTGGCGTCTGCCTGACCATGGGCATGACCGCGCGCGAGATCATGCTTGACTTCCTCGCCCGGGCCGAGGGACCGTGCTCAGGCGGCCGCCAGATGCCCACCCACTGGAGTAAGCGCGAGTTGAACATTGTGTCCGGCTCGAGCCCGGTGGGCACGCAGATCCTCCACGCTCCGGGCGTCGCCTGGGCCAGCAAGGTACGGAAGGAAAAGGCCGTGACGGCCGTTTACTTCGGGGAGGGAGCGACCAGCACGGGCGAATTCCACGAGGGCCTGAACTTCGCCGCGATCCACAAGCTTCCCGTGATCTTTTTCTGCGAGAACAACGGCTACGCGATCTCTGAGGCCTCGGAAAAGCAGATGGCCGTCAAGCACGTCGCCGACCGCGCCAAGGGCTACAACATCGAGGGCATCATGATGGACGGCAACGACCTGATTGCCGTCTACCAGAACATGGCCTGGGCCGCCGAAGAATGCCGTGGCGGACGCGGGCCGAAGCTTCTGGAAGCCAAGACCTACCGCATCGTACCTCACTCCAGTGACGACGACGACCGGCGCTACCGCAGCCGTGAAGAGCTGGCCGAGTGGATGAAGAAGGACCCGATCGACCGCACCAAGCGCTACTTAATTGAGCACGATGCTCTGACCGAGGAGCAGGATGAGGCCATCCGCAAGGAGGTCGAAGAGCTCGTCCGCGAGGCGGTGGATTACGCTCTCGGCCAGCCCATGCCCGAGCCTGAGACCGCCCTGGAGCACGTCTACGCTGAGGAGGTCTCCTAATGAAGTCAAACCTTATCTCCCTCTCTGCAACGCGGAGAGGGTGCCCGAAGGGCGGGTGAGGTATGGCTGAGCGCAGCGTCATCGAGGCCGTCCGCGACGGCATGTCGGAGATGATGACCGCAGACGACCGCATCTTCGTCCTCGGCGAGGACGTCCAGGAGGGCGGCGTCTTCCGTGCAACCGAGGGTTTCCTCGACAAGTTCGGGCCACAACGCGTGCTCGACACTCCGCTCGCCGAGGCTTCGATCGTCGGCGTGGCGATCGGTGCGGCGCTCAACGGCCTGCGCCCGATAGCTGAGATCCAGTTCGCCGATTTCATCCACCCGGCGATGGACCAGATCCTCAGCGAGGCCTCCAGGCTGCGCTATCGCTCCGTCGGCGACTGGAACTGCCCGCTGGTGATCCGCACACCGTGGGGCGGCGGTATCCACGGCGCCCTGTATCACTCGCAGTCAATCGAGTCGATCTACGCGCACATTCCCGGCCTCAAGGTTGTGACTCCTGCCTTCCCCGAGGACTTCAAGGGCATGATCAAGTCCGCCATCGAAGATCCTGATCCCGTCCTCTTTCTGGAGCACAAGAAGCTCTACCGCTCGATCAAGACCGAAGTCCCCGACGAGGACTACCGCACGCCGATCGGGCCCGCCGTCGTCCGTCGCGAAGGCGAGGACGTGACCGTCTTCGCCTACGGGCTCATGCTGCATGAGTCGCTGACCGCGGCCGAGACGCTGGCTGGCGAAGGGATCTCGGCGGAGGTCGTCGACCTGCGCAGCCTCCGCCCGCTCGACAAGGAGACCATCCTCAACTCGGCGAAGAAGACCGGCAAGATCCTCGTCGTCTACGAGGACAACCTGACAGGCGGCTTCGGCGCCGAGATCTCGGCGATTATCGCGCAGGAGGCGTTCGAGTATCTCGACGCGCCGATCGTACGCCTGGCCGGGCCTGACATCCCGACGATGCCCTACGCGCCGCCGCTGGAGCACTTCTACATGCCAGACGCCGAGAAGATCAGCGCGGCGCTACGCGAACTGGCTGCCTACTGATGACGACGATAACCATGCCCCAGCTCGGCGAATCCGTGAGCGAAGGCACCATCCTCAAGTGGCTCAAGCAGGAGGGCGACGAGGTCGCCATCGACGAGTCGCTCTGCGAGATCGAGACCGAGAAGGTCAACGCCGAGATGCCGTCGCCGTACGCCGGCAAGATCGAGAAGATACTTGTCGCCGAGGGCGAGACCGTGAAGGTCGGCGTCCCGCTGATCGAGATCGCGGTCACGGGCGAGGCGCCGGCACAGAAGGAAGCGCCTGCGGCGGAGCCGCAAGCCGCCGGCCAGATGGCGGAGGAGCGTGAGACCTTCGCCGGCGATGGCGAAAAGGCCGCGGCAGCACCCGCGCCCGCTGTTGAGCCAAAGCGTGAATCCGTTGGCGCTGCTGGCACAGTCCAGGCGTGGCCGCCCGGCCAGATTCGCACCAACGGCGCCGCTGGTGATCGCGCCAAGCGCTACTCTCCCGCGGTCCTGCGCCTGGCCGAGGAGCACAAGCTTGATTTGGCCCAGATCAAGGGCAGCGGCATCGGTGGCCGCGTGACGCGTAAGGACGTCGTCAAGTTCGTCGAGAGCGGCGCCCCGGCCCAGGCTACACCTGCCCCAGAGGCAGCGCCCGCGCCGGCCGAACAAGCAGCCGGGCGGGTAACGGCGCCGCGCGAGGCCGACGAGCTGATCAAGCTTTCCCCCACCCGCCGCACGATCGGCGAGCGCATGCGCCAGAGCATCGTCGAGCAGCCCCAAGCCTGGATGATGGTCGAGGTCGACATGACCCAGCTGGCGAAGTTCCGCCAGGCGGTCAAGGATCAATTCCGCGACCGCGAGGGCGTCGACCTGACCTTCCTGCCGTTCATCGTCAAAGCCACAGTCCAGGGACTGAAGGAACACCCGATCCTGAACTCGCAATGGACGCCCGACGGCGTGCTGGTCAAGAAGGACATCAACATCGGCGTCGCCGTTTCGACCGACGAGGGCCTGATCGTGCCCGTGATCAAGCAGGCCGACGGCAAGAGCATCGCCGGGCTCGCCCATGAGATCGCCGAGCTGGCGCGCAAGGCGCGCAACCGCAAGCTGGCCCTCGACGACGTCACCGGCGGCACGTTTACCGTCGACAACACCGGCGCCTTCGGCTCGATCGCCAGCGCCCCGATCGTCAACCCGCCGCAGGCCGCGATCCTCAGCTCGGAGTTGGTGGTCAAGCGGCCGATCGTGCAGGACGACGACTCGATCGCCGTGCGGCACATGATGAACATGTGCATTTCGTTCGACCACAGGGTGGTCGACGGCGCTGACATCGGCGGCTTTATGCGCACCGTGAAGGAGCGCCTCCAGGCCTACGGGCCCGAAACCCCTCTCTACTAGTTGCCCAATTCGTTGAGACATGTTAGTGATCACTCACTAACATGACGATTCGCCTCGCTGCGCCCAGGCGTCGCCAGCAAATCCTCGAGACCGCCGTTCGTGTCTTCGCCGAGGTGCCTTACTCCCGCGCCACCACCGCTGACCTGGCTAAGGCCGCCGGCAT
>DASTBR010000021.1:0-4295 GCA_035711945.1 Dehalococcoidia bacterium | reverse complement strand
CGGGCTCTCGCCCGTCGTGGCACGAGAGTCGTCCTACTCGAGCAGTTCGGCGTTGGCCACGAGCGTGGGTCGAGCCATGGCACTTCGCGGATCTTTCGCTTCTCGTATCACGACGCTCTCTACACGAGGATGGCGATGGAGGCTCTGCCGCTCTGGCGTCATTTAGAGGTCGAGTCAGGGCAGAGTTTGCTGACGGTCACCGGCGGCCTTGATCGCGGCGAACACATCACCCTGCATGCGGCAGTGCTGAAGGCCTGCGGGGTCACATACGAGGTAATCGACGGTAACGAGGCCGCAAGTCGCTTCGACGGACTGAAGCTCCCACCCGACGAGCCGGTCCTCTATCAGAAGGACGCGGGTTACCTCGCGGCAGACCTGGCCTTAAACGCGTTGGTCGACTCCGCTGTGACCCATGGCGCGGAAGTTCGCGAGGAAGCGCGCGTGCAGTCGCTGGATCCGACAGGTGAGGGTGTGACGCTACGGCTGATCGGTGACCGAGTAGATGCCAGGCGGGTAGTCGTGACTGCAGGGGCATGGGCGTCCAGGCTGCTGAAACCGCTGGGAATCGACCTTCCCCTGCGGCCGACCCGCGAGACCGTCGCCTATTTCGGCGTTGAACACGAAACTTTGCCACTGGTCGAGTGGGGAGCGCCGGCGATCTACGCTCTGCCCGCGCCCGGCCTGGGTCTCAAGGTCGGCGAGCACCAGGCTGGCCCGACGATCGATCCCGACGTTGATGGGCCTCCGGACGAGGCTTCGCTGGCACGTCTCACGGCGTGGGTAGCCGAGCGCTATCCACGCGCCGACCCCATCCCGGTGGAAGTCCAAACGTGCCTCTACACCAACACTCCGGACGACAACTTCATCCTGGAGCGCTTCGGGCCGGTCATTGTGGGCTCGCCGTGCAGCGGACACGGCTTCAAGTTCGCCCCCTTGATCGGCGAGCGACTGGCGAGGCTCGCGCTTGGAGACTGATCAAGTAATCGCGCAGCCGGCGGCCCGTGGGCTTTTCGACCTCAGCGCCTTCGAATCACGGAATTACCGTCTGCTCTGGGCTAGCACAATCGCGTCCTTTGCGCCGAACCCGCTGCGTTTCACGGCCGGCATTCTTTTCCTCACCAACTCCGCCCCTGACGATTTCCGTTTTCTGCTCGCCGGCGTGCTGGGCGCTATTTCCGGTGGCGTGACGGTGATCTTCGGCACGGTTGGCGGCGCCCTGGCCGACCGCTTCAACCGCAGATTGCTGCTCATCGCAAGCCAGGTAGTGCTCGTTCTTGCCACAGTGACGGCCGCCATCGCGATGAGCTTTGATGTCACAGCAATCTCGTTGACTGCCTTCTTCGCCTCCGTCTTCGTTGGCGCCGCCGCGCTCTCAGTAGACATGCCGACCAGGCAGGCACTCGTAGCCGAAGTCGTGCCACCCGCGCATTTGGCCAACGCCGTCGCTCTCGACTCGGTCGCTATGTGGATAACCCTGCCCCTGGGACTGCCGTTGGCTGGCGTTCTGGTCGACACCCTTGGTTACGGTGGAGCCTACGCCTGTGCGGCGGCAGGCTACGCCCTCGCCCTGCTGACCCTGATCCCGCTCCGCTACAAGCCTTCGGTTTCTCATCCACCGAGCCGACCCTTCGCCTTAGTCAAGGATGTGAGCGAGGGCGTCTCCTATGTCCGCGGCGTGCCGCCCGTCCTTTGGACGCTAGTCCTTTTCTTTGTCGTCATGTCCCTCGCCTTTCCGCTGGTAGCCAGCTTCGGTCCGGTCTGGGTAACCGAGGTCCTCGACCTGTCGGCCAGCGAGTTCGGCTTCTTCGCGGCCACGTGGGGGATTGGCGCGATGCTCGCGTCGTTCAGCATGACACGCGCCGCCCGGACCACCCATAGCGCCAGGCTGTTCATAGCTGCTGTGATCCTCTTTGCCGTCCTCGTGCTGATCTGGGCCTACTCCAGGTCCGTCGTTCTCAGCGCGGCCGTTAATTTCAGCCTCGGTGCAAGCATCACCGTCGCCCAGGTCACGTCTCGCACGCTTATCCAACAGGCTGTCCCCTTCGAGTTACAGGGGCGAGTGCTGAGCCTGCTTATGCTGAACCTGGCCGTAGCCAACATCGCCGCGCTGGCTGTTGGTGGCTTGGCCCAGGTAGCCTCGCTCGAGATCGTCACCGCAGTGCTGGGCTGGACTGCCTTTGCCCTCGTCGTCACTGTTGTTCTCATCCGCCCCGCCATCCGCCGCATCGGCGAAATCGAGCCCGCAGCCGCCTGACCGCTCTCGCCGAAAAAGCTGACTTTTCAGCGCACGGAGGTTCCGATCCGGGCCATTTTGGCGTCAGAAACTGTCGTCCAGACCCTCTTGACAAACAGATCACATGTTCTATACAATGGTCGAAACGGCCGTGGGCCTTCATGCCCTGGTCACCCTTTAACAACCGAATAGGTCGTGGCTGAGACAACCGCCGATCGGGGAACGTAATCTCTCGGCCGGAGGCTCGAAGATCGGCGATTTCCGCCCGAAACGCTGAAAATCGAATCTGGACTCGACATAAGTGCCAAAATCTAAGGGCAAATAACTCCACCTAACTCGCGATAACTGCCTCTGACGTCATCTAACAGCCCGGAAACGACCGCCATTTCCCTCTGACCTATGCTTCGCTCAGCGGATGAAACAACTGCTGTTCGGCGTCGGCGCGGTCATTGCTTACTACGCCTACATCCTGCCGGCGGTGAGCCTGCTTAACCTCAGAAAGCAGCGCCAGGAACTGACGGACATGACCAGGTTCCTGATGCAGGCACTGTTTCCTGGCGTCGATCTCGGGCGTGTCAGGCTGACCGCAAACGCCACGCTCCCGTGGCCGAAGCCGCGGCGAGCCATCACCCTCAACCGGTCGATCTACGTGCGCGACGAATTCGACCAGTTGCGCAGCCGCGACCTGCGCCTGCTTCTTCACGAGCTGGTGCACGTCGACCAGTACCGGCGCAAGGGGACACTGAACTTCATGTGGTCCTATGGCCGCGCGCTGGCGAAGGCCGGGTCGTACCGCCGAAACCTGCTTGAGGTCGAGGCTTTCGAGTTCGCCCTGCGTCATCGCGGGGCAATCGGTGATCTCTAGGTCGACTCAGCCGACCTTTATGCTCATGCCGCCGTCTACCGGCAGTAGGACTCCGGTGATGAACTTTGCTTCGTCTGAGGCGAGAAAGAGTGCGGCATTGGCCACGTCCCAGGCCGTTCCCATCTTGCGTCCTAGGGGTACCCGTCGGTCGCGCTCGCTGACGATCTCTTCCCTGGGCAGGCCGCGGGCCTGTGAGTAGCCTTCGACCGCCATCGGCGTGTTGATCAGCCCGGGAAGAATAGCGTTGCAGCGGATGTTGTGGCGGGCGTTCGAGGCGGCAATCTGCTGCGTCAGTGCATTCACTCCCGCCTTGGACACCTTGTAGGCGACCATCGGCGTGGCAGCCACCGAAGCGAGCGACGAAACATTTGTGATGACACCACCGCCCTGCTCGCGCATCGTCAGCAGAACGTGCTTCGACATGAGCAGGACGCTAGTGAGGTTCACGTCGAGGATCCTCTGCCATGTGGCCTCGTCGATAGTCGTTGCGCTGCCGTCGCCGGCGCCGATGCCGACGTTGTTGTGCAGGATGTCGATCCTGCCGTAGCGCGCGAGGCAGTCCTCGACGATGGCCCGGCAGTCGTCCTCGCTACTGACGTCGGCTTCGCAGGCCGCCGCGTCGCCGCCCTCGGCCTCGATCAGGGACTGGGTCTCCTGCGCCGACGTCAGGTTGCGGTCGACGAGGAGGACACGCGCGCCCTCCCGAGCGAAGAGGATCGCGGTGGCGCGGCCATTGCCGATCGTCTCGCCCGGCGTCTGACCGGCGCCTGTGACGATGGCGACCTTGCCTTCAAGACGCGGCAGCTCAGATCTCCTAGTCGTCGTGGCAGTGGCCGTTGCCGCCGGGCGGCGGGACGTCCATCGACGGGTTGCGGTCGAAGAAATTGAAGGGCTGGAGCATGAAGCCGGTGTACTCGACCGGCACTATCGGCCAATCTTCGGTGCGCGCGATGTGGCTGAGGCCGAATGTGTACCAGAGGACGACGTCGGTGTCCTCGATTTGGCGGTCTGCTTTCGTCCACTCGGCCAAACCGGCGCCGCCCGGGTGCTGGTTGGGGAAGTCGCCGGCGGCGTGCATCTCGGCCGCGCTGTAGGGCGTCACCCACAGGTTCTTGGTGGCGAACGCTGCACGTTTGGATACCGCTGAGCGAGGCCCGGCGAAAAGCGTGGGAGTGGAGTTCGGGATTAGTCGGTAGC
>DASTBR010000020.1:0-2001 GCA_035711945.1 Dehalococcoidia bacterium | reverse complement strand
AAACGGGGACAAGGGAAAGGCAAAAGGCAAAAGGCAGAACGGAAGGTTCGTGCGAAACGACAGGGCGAAATGGTAGAAAGACGACACCGTGTCGTTACAACCCCAACCTGCCAAACCAATACCACAGGAGTTGAAGAGTTCAAGAGGAACCAGGAATTTCTCCTGAGCTCCTGCCCTGTTTCCTGTGGCGCTGGAAGGTGGGCGTTGGGACCATCTGTCTCTAGTTGATCAGTGGTCGTACCGCCGGGCGCTATAATCCAGCCCTGTGGTCCATGGTGATGAGCCTTCGGCCGTGCTCTCGGCGGATACGACCCGTCATGCCCAGCGGCTGCAGGTGATCGCATGGCGGTCGATGTCTTCGGTGCAACGGGCGCAGCTCGTCGCGGGAGCGGCTCGGACCGTGCGCGCGATCGCCCGGCGGGGCTCCGTCAGCGTCATCCAGGTGCCAGCGAGTCCGAGATCGTCTCGCGTCTCGCGCTCCTGCCGCCTGGGCCCCTCGCTCGCTCGCCGCGTCTATCCGCATCTGATTGGCGTGCCAGACGCCTCGAGTGACTGACGATCTGATCGAGGTCACGCTGGCAGTCGCCGCGATTTTCGATCGGTGTGGCATTGGGTATACGGTCGGTGGTTCGCTGGCGAGCTCCTTGAGCGGGGAGCCTCGAGCATCGCTCGACGCCGACGTGGTCGTTCGGATCCGGCCGGACCAGATTCATGGCCTGGTAATTCTGCTCGGCGACGAGTTCTATGCCGACCCCGATGCCATCCGGCGCGCGATCGATACCGGACGCAGCACGAATCTCGTCCACCGTCCCAGCGGGATCAAAGTCGATCTCTTTCCGGCAGCCTCGTTTCTCGACCATCAGCAACTCCTGCGGCGGCAGCTCGTCAAGGTGGCCTCTGATCCGACCGTTCCCTCTACGTGCATTCCCCTGAAGACATCCTCCTGCAGAAGTTGCACTGGTGGTCGGTCCTGGTCATTGGTAGAGCGGATTTCGGAGCGCGGCGCCCGCGTGGCAAGGCGCGAGGAGCGCGCATACCGGGAGTATCTAAGCGACGAGCAACGCCGCCAGGCGGGATGCCCCGCCCGAAAGGCGCTCTGCCAATGACCAGGACAGACCACCAGTATCGGCTCGGGGGCGGCACATCGGAGCGCCAATGGCGCGACGTCATGTCGATCGTGCTCGTCCAGGGAAGCCGGCTCGATCGCCAGTACCTGTCGACAGTAGCCGAACGATCGGCGTCACCGACCTTCTGCAGCGGGCCTACCGCTCGGTGAGCGGAGTCGAGGACTGACCAAAGGCTCCAGTCGGAAGCTGCAGCCGTCGTGGGCAACCACGAAGTCCGGCTCCAGGCCATCGAGAATCGTTCCTAATCCTTGGGACAGTTCCCAACGCTCCACCGCCCCGCCTCCTCGCGCTGGATCGTTGCGCGCGCTCATGGACGCTCCTACGAGCGGACTGAGAACCCGGGTGGCGGCCTCTGACGACGGCGTCAAGCGCGAGGTCCGCGTGCCGCGACTGCGCGTCGTGGGCGCCTTGAATGGCACTCAGCTGGCTCGCGGCGCCGGTTGGTCACAAGAGGGCACGAGACCAGGAGGCAGTGTTCTCACAGGCAGACGGACTCTTGAACTCTTTGCCTGCTGTTGACCGGCGCGCGCAAGTCGGCCTTCAGCTTCATCGCCGAAGCGGACGTGTCGCAGACCTGGTGCCTATCGAAACCGGAGATACCGGGCGCCAAGCCGCTCGAACGCAGCGCGGTCACCCGCCAGGACGTCCGCGTCGATCGACTCGGCAGTGGCGACGAGCCACGCGTCGTTCTCGCCCAGGCGCCGGGATGCCCGGCGTTGGAGCAGAGCGCACCGTTGCGCTTGCGCGAGGTGCAGCCCCTGAATCGTGAACCGCTGCAAGGAGGCCAACGCCGCCGTGTCGTCGGCCGCGGCCTCCAGCAGCTCCGCGACACTCACGATGGAGACGACGATCCGGCGACCGCGGAGCGAGGGCA
>DASTBR010000019.1:0-10822 GCA_035711945.1 Dehalococcoidia bacterium | reverse complement strand
CGCGGCTCTGACAGCGAGCCCCGATGTTGTACAGGCACTGCCGCCGCCGGTCCTGGATGGGGTTGTGCAGGCGTTCGCCAATTCCCTGGAGACCGTCTTCTTGGCCGCCGTGCCGGTGGCCCTGGCGGCGTTCGCCGTGTCGTGGCTTCTGCGCGAGATACCGCTCCGCGGCGGAGTCGAACTGGAGCCCTCGCGAGAGGCCACCGGCGACACACCGATAGTCCGCGATTCTTCGCCTGCCGCCCGGTAATCTCAGGCGAAAAGAGAGGACCCCGCTTCGGCGGGGTCCTCTGCAGTTGCGCTGACTTCCGAGCTAGCCCGAGTACTCGGGGTGAGTGGTGTCGATCCAGATGTTCGCGAAGTGCGCATCCAGGTGGCCGAACCAGCTGAACCCTCGGACGTTGTGCATGTACGGCCAGGAAATTGACCGGCCCAGGTCGTTGACGTAGGGGATCTGGGCGAACGCGGCGCCGGTTGCACCCGGGTCCAGCAGGTAGCGCTGGATGTCGAGGATCCGCTCGTGCGCCTCGTCGTAGTCGAAGATCTGGGCAGCCTCGTCCAGCATCCGGTCCATCTCGGGATCGTTCATCAAGAACGAGTTCTTGGCGCCCGTGCTGTGGAAGTACGGGTAGAGCCAGTCGAACCAGTGGATCCAGCCGTTGTCGAAGCCCCAGGTGAACGGGCAATTGCCGTCCTGGCCCTGCTGATAGAGGAGCAGGCACTGCGCCAGGTTGGTGTAACCAGTCTCGTCGATCCTGGTAGTAACCTCGGCGCCCAGGTTTTCCTGTAGACGCTGCTGGTACTCCGGCAGCGCTTCCTGCGGGATGTACGACGGGATGCTGGCGAAGAACACGTCGAGCGTGCCGATCGCCTCGTTGCCGCCCGCGGCCTCCCAGAGATCGCGCGCCGTCTGCAGGTCCTCTTCGCGCTCGGCGGTACCGACGCGGTATCCCGGCAGCGTGAGGAGTTCCTCCTGCGGCAGCGCCCAGCGCGTCATCGGCCAGGCGATGTTGGCGCTCGGCCGGAAGAATTGCTGGAACAGCCTTTGGCCCAACTGCTGGCGGTCCGACGCGATGTGGATCGCCTGCCTGACGCGGACGTCGTCGAACGGCGGCCGGTCGATAACGAGGCGGCTGTTGACGTATCCGCCCGTTCCTGACTCAGTGAGGATCAGGTCCGGAATGTCAGCCATGACGGCCTCGATGTTGTTGGCGTCGTCGAAACCGACGGTGTCCTTCTGCTTCGACTCAAAGGCCAGCCGCGTGACTGTGTCGTCGCTCTGGACGATCAACGCGCCGTCAGCCTCGTAGGCGTCGAGGAACGGCCGGCCCGTACCGACGCCACCGGGATTGTCATCAGCTGCGAACCAGTTCGGGTTACGAACGGCCCTGGTGATGACCAGCGCCTCGAAGCGGTCGCTCATGAACGGGCCCGAACCAAGCATCTTGGTCGGATCGTTCATCGAGTCGTTCGAGTCCACCAGCTCCGGAGGGACGATGTAGTTGTTGCGGTCCGCCAGGAAGTGGAGGAAGGCGGAGGTCGGCTCCTTCAGCGTTACGGTCAGCGTTACGTCGTCGACCACTTCTACGCTTTCGACCCGCTCCCACTGGCTGCGCCGGTAGTAGAGGGCCGCCGCCGGGCTGGACGCGTTTACCTGCCTGTCCATCATGAACTTGACGTCTTCGGCAGTAACCGTTCGCTGCCCAACAAGCGTTGAAGCATCTGCCAGGGACGGGTTGTCGTGGTAGGTGGCGTTCGGCCGCAACGTGATGGTGTACGTGACGTCGTCCACCTGCTCGGGCATGCCGTCGGAGAGGTCCGGCGCCATGATCTCGTTGTAGTCGTCAAGGTAGGTGAGGACCTTGCTAAATACAGCCGAATGCAGGTTGTAGATCGGTCCGAACTGGGTCTGGTGCGGGTCAAAGCTGTCTAGCGTTAGAGCGTCGAAACCGAAGTAGCGGTAGGTGCCGCCAGTGGTGCCAACGGGCTCCAGCTGGATCTCGCCCTGCTCCTCGGGCGTCGCCTCGTCATCGTCATCGGCGTCATCGTCGTCGGCCGCCTCGGTTGCTTCTTCGTCGGGCGCCGCGTCATCATCGTCGTCGTCGCCGCAGCCAACGATCGCCAGGCCGGCCAGGCCGACGCCTCCGACAGCCGCGCCGCCCATGAGGCGTCGCCTCGAGAGCCTCTTTCGGTGCAAGCGCTGCCAGTAGTTCAGCTCCTCTGCCATGTTGTCCCCTTTCGCTCCTCATCCCACCGCCAGACGGGATGGAAAGTCCCCGTGTTGTTCGCCTTTTGTACGGCTAGCCCGATCTAGCGTCAAGCACTATCGACAACTTCGTGCCGACTTATCGGGCAGCCGCAGGCGCGATCAAGCCCTCAATCGTGGGTCGAGGACGTCGCGGAGAGCGTCACCGGCCAGGTTGAAGCCTAGAACCGCAAGCGTAATGGCCATCCCGGAGAAGATCGCAATCCACGGTGTCGTCGAGATCGACTGACGGCCGTTGGAAAGCATCTCTCCCCAGGACGCGCCGGGTGGTGCCAGGGCGAGGAATGAAAGGCTGGCCTCGGCGATGATCACGGTCGCCAGGCCAATGGTGAAGATGACGATGATTGGGGCAGCGACGTTGGGCAGGATATGGATACCCATTGTGCGCGCGTCGTTGGCCCCGATCACGCGCGCAGCTTCCACATAGGGAAGCTCGCGGGTCACCAGTACGGTGCCACGCACAATACGTGACACCTGCGTTATGCCGATGAAGCCAAGGGCAAAAATAAGGTTGGTCAGGCTGGGTTCGGGTGTAGGGAACGGATTGGAGGCGATCAAAATCAAGAGCAGGAGCGGCGGGAAAGCCTGGATCGCATCAAGAACTCTTTGCAACGAGGTATCGAACCACCCGCCGAAGTAGGCAGACGCCACCCCGAGCAAGGTCCCCACGGTCGTAGCGATGAGCAGGGCACCCACACCGACGCCCATTGATCGCCTGGCGCCCCAAACAAGCCTGGACCAGACGTCACGCCCGGAGTCATCCGTGCCCAGCCAGTTCGTGCTGCTCGGGTCGCCCTTCAGGTTAAGGATCGTTGGCGCCAGTGCCTCCGGCTCGAAGGAGGTTGGGTCGTAGTTTGGGTTCTCAACCTGAATCGCATCCTCAGGGTGGTAGCGCTCTAAGGCGGGAGCCAAAGCTCCGATGGCCGTTAGCGCGAGGATGATCACGAGGCCTGCCGCGCCGAGCGGCTTGCGCCGGCAGAACTTGGCGATGACGGCGATGGGTGTTGCTCGCGGCCGAAAAGATGCCGCGGTTAAGGGCGCCGATACGGCCGGGGCCTCGAGCTCACGTTCCTGCGCAAAAGACATCTGCTGCCCTTTCTATCCGTACCGGATCCGCGGGTCAATCATCGCGTAGGCGATGTCGACCAACAGATTGATAAACACTAACCCAACGGCAGATACGATCACGATCCCGTAGATCAACGGCTGATCTGTCTGTCGCATGGCAATAACTGAGAGAGCCCCGATTCCAGGGATCCCAAACAAGCTTTCGAGGACGATGTTCCCGCTGAACAGTCCAGCCAGCAGGAGGCCAACAACTGTGATGACTGGAATCAAGCCGTTCTTTACGACGTGCCTCATCACCACGGTGCGCTCACGCAGACCTTTCGACCAGGCCGTGCGGACGTAGTCCTGCCGCAGGACCTCGAGTAGCTGGCTGCGCAGCAGCCGCATTATTCCGGCGCCGATCGCCAGCCCGCCGGCCAGGGCAGGCAGCAGCATCTGCTGCAGGTTGGCTCGCGGATCCTCCCAGATCTCCTGGTAGTCAGTCGCCGTCAGCGGCGGTATCCAACCAAACCAATTGCTGGCAGCCAGCAGGAATAGAACGCCGAGATAAAAGGACGGGATTGCTTGGCCAAGGATGGCGAAGATTCGCAGGACATAGTCCGGCATTGTGTCCTGCCGGATAGCCGAGATAATGCCGATCGGCACAGCGACAGTGATCGCCACCATGACTTCAAGGATGCCCAGCTCTATCGACGCCGGAAGACGTGCTTTGATTTCATCCCAGACCGTACGACGGGTCACCAGAGAATCGCCGAAATCGCCCTGGAAGATGTCGAACATGAAGTTCTTGTACTGGTTGTCCCAGTGCCACGAGCAAAGGCTTTCATCTAGCTCGCAACTGACGAAGAAGGTTGGCTTGTCGGTCCCAATCTGCCGGCGGATCTGCTCCACCGCCTCTTCGAAGCTCCCTGAACCCGTCACGCCGCCGGCAGCCGTTTTCTCAGCGTAGTCGGAGCCGATGCGTGTCACGACGAAGACCAGGGTCATGACGAGCAGGATTACGGGGATGTTGAGGAGGATCCGGGCGATGATGTAGTTACGCACGACCCGCTAGCTCCTTCCTGCTCGACCGCTTCTCGAATGAGCAGGCACGGTATCAGTCCTCGCGGAGGGTGTCAAACCGCTGCCCAACCTACGCCGTGCCATCGTCGTTGGATCTCTACCTGCCACGCGTCGGCCGCACGCTTTCGATAATCACCCAGGCCAGCCCGCCGATCGCGACCCCGACGATCCCTGCCCACATTACGCGGAACAGGAACGCCTCATCCTCGATGCGCTGAATAGCTCGCCTCGAGAGGTCGCCGATGTCACCATCGAGCCAGGCCCAATAGAGGACGGCCGCGAGCAGCCCGATAAACACGCTGATGACAATGTTCAGCGAGTCCAGCAGTGCACGCGCGGTGCGCTCGGCAGTGCTCTCAGCCAACACATACCTCCTGTGGAGATGGCTCAGTGTAGCCAGCCCCGCTCATCCCCGCAACATCCTTCATAGAACTAATCGGCATCATCGGCCAAACTGCCCCGTTTTGCTCCAGCGGGCGGTGCTGGCGGCAGCTGGTCGTCGGCACATTGCACCCCCGAGGCAGCCTCGGCGCAGAGTGGCTGTGCATGCCCGTGATAGCAACTTTTTGGCAACAATTCGAATCTGAATAGACCCCTTATCAATTTGTGCGAAATTTCACTTGTGTTTGACAGGGCTCGACGGCCACCCGTACCATACGTGCGGGAACGACGCCGGGTCACCCCCTTGACACGGCTCCCAAAACTTACTGCCGAGCTCGTCTCAGGACGGGGCGGGGGAACCACAAATTCCCACCGGGGTGAATCTCGCCGGGGGCGGCGAGTAGGGCAGCCTTCGCCCGAACCCGACAGCTAACCTCGCAGGCAGTTGGAAGGCCAGACCGGCCGCAGAGGCGACTCGTATGGCCTTTTATATTGCCCCGAAAGTAAGGAGCGATCATGCAGGCGACCACTCCGGTAGCAGCGCCTAAGAACTGCCCGCGCTGCAAAGGCTCGATGATCATGGAACGAGACTGGTACGGCGCTTACGGGACATGCATCTGTTGTGGATTCGTCCATGAGCTCGGCGCCAGGTCGCCACTGGAAATCCTCCGCGAAGAAGAAGAACTCTCAGCCACCCGACAACGCAGACGTCAACCCTCCCACGGAAAACTACGCCTCTAACCCCCCGAAGATCACTCCACCGCTACGCGGCGAGTGCGGCCGGCTTCAAAGTGAAGACACAGGCCTGAGATAAGGACACGCCGTGTACATCCGACTCTCGCTCATGACGCCCCGCGCAGGACTGGAAACTGATCTTCTCGAGGCACAGAAGGATCTGCTCAAGTTCTTCGCCGAGCAACCGGGCTACGTCGACGGCTACCTGCTGAACGTCCGCGACGGATCCGAAGTCGGCAGGCTCGGCATCTGGGAAACGGAAGCGCAGGCAGACCAGGCGGCGAACTCGGACCATGTCCTGGCGGTTCGCGCTCGCATCACGCGCCTCATCCAGGAAGGCCACAGCGAGCGGTCGTTTCTCGCAGACTGACGGCCGCGGGGAACTTGCGTCGCCAGCCGCTGGCCACTAAGCTTCCGGACAAGCGATATAACGCTAACGCAGGTTAGCAATTTGGCCAAAATAAAAGTTCTCCTCGCCGAAGATCACGCGGTAGTCCGTGAGGCGCTGTCGGCCCTGCTGGCCCGCTACGACGAAATAGATGTTGTCGGCGGCGCGACTGATGGCCGCTCCGCCGTCGACCTGGCGCGGGCGCTCAAGCCAGATGTGCTCCTGATGGACCTTGCCATGCCAGGCCTCAACGGTGTGGACGCTACGGCCCAGGTCAAGCGCAGCCATCCGGACATCAAGGTTCTGATGCTCACCGGCTATGCGGACGACGACCGGGTGGTGAAGGCCCTGCAGGCTGGAGCGTCAGGTTACGTCATCAAGCGCTCGGACCCGGACGAGCTAGTCCTGGCCATCAAGTCGGTGGTGCGCGGCAATACGTACTTCAGTGAGGAGATCGCCAACCAGGGAAGGACCCCGGCCCTGGTTCAGCGCGCTCGGAGCGCGACAGCCAAAGACACGCTGAGCAGCCGGGAGCGCGAGATCCTTCAGCTGGTGGCCGAAGGAAGCTCGAGCCAGCAGATAGCGGACCGCCTTGTCATCAGTCTCAAGACGGTCGAAGTGCATCGCTCGAACATCATGAGCAAGCTCAACGCCCGCAATCGTACCGACCTGATCTTGCATGCGTTGCGAACGGGGCTCGTTGAGATCGAACCACCCATGGCAAGTGAAAAAGTCTGAAAGGAGTCTGACGGTGACAATGGCAGCTGAACTCCCGCAGCTTTTCCTTGGCCGTCTGCGACGCTTGGCGAGCATCCGCTCGGAGCGCAAAGACGAGTTCAATGCCGAGGGTCTGCAGATGATCGACCGCTCGATCTTCTCGACATACCGTGACTGCAGGAAGGTCGGCGCCGACTCCGAGGCACGCGACATCCTGCGAGCCGCCGGATTGACCGAGCCGCCGGTCGACGCAGTCGTCTAAGCAGCCTCCGGCGCTCCCACCTCCGTCAGGCGGCGGCGCAACATCAAAACGGCCTCGCGGTGAATCTGGCTTACCCGTGATGGAGATACCCCGAGCACGCGTCCGATGGCGGTCAGTGGCTCTTCCTCGACGTAGCAACGCTGAAGTACAAGTCGCTGCTTCTCGTTAAGTCCGGCGATGGCGGCTCTCAGCCGCGACGCGAGGTCAGCCTTCTCGGCCCGCCGGTCTGGATCCACGCTGGTATCGGCGTCGTCGATGTCGAAGAGTCCGCCCTCCCCATCACCACCAGTCAATCTGTCCAGCGAAACAATCGCCGCTGACGAAGCTTCCTCGACGCGGCGCAGCTGGATCTCGCTGATCCCAAGCTCGTCGGCTAGCTCGATGCGGGTTGGCTCGCGGCCAAGCTCGTGACCGAGGTCCAGCCTCGCCTGGGCAAGTCGCTTGACCAGGGAGCGTAAGGGCCGCGGCAGCGGGTCGGCACGCCGCAGCTCATCGAGAATCCGACCGCGGATTCGGTGTATGGCGTAGGTGGCGAACGATAATCCTCGACTTGAGTCGAAGCACTCGGCCGCCTGGACCAAACCTTCCATGCCCCAGGCGTAGAGCTCCTCTGGATCAACATTGTCGCGTGCGGCCATGCGGCTGACGACGTACCCGACCAGGCCTGTGTTGGCTGTGATCAAGTTGTTGCGCCGAACTCGGTTCGTTCGTGGCCGCCGCCTTGTTATTGTTGCTTGCATATCTCATGCCTCCTGAGCTGCAGGAGCCAGTCTGCGGGGCGTTGAACAGCGGCAACATTAGGGGAAACTCTTAAGAGGAAGGGCAGAACTCCTCATCTTGGCGACAACCGTGAGTAAACGGACCTGCAGGCACGGACCAATCTGGTCGCACTGTGGCCGACAGGCCATCTCTGCGTGCGTCTTTTGCGGACGAGCTTTCTGCGACGCTCATGGGCGCCGCGGGGTTGACGGGCTCGACGTCTGCCAGCGATCCCGTTGTCTCTCAAAGGTCAGTGACCTGGATAGTCACAGGCAATACCTGGAAGCGGTCGACGCTCAGAACCGGGTCGGGCTCTGTGGGCTGTCCGGCTGCGAAGACCGATACAGCGCTTCGTGCTCCAGTTGCCAGCGCTTCTATTGCCCTGAACATGTCTTGCCGCGCGAGGACGTCGCTGCCATCAGCGGTGAACGCTATATCGCCGCCTGCGATCACTGCTGGGAGCGTCGCAAGCTCTGGCGCCGTCGCGGTTGACAGCCTTCCCTTTCGCCCAATAATGGCTTAGTCAGGTGATCGCTTTGGGAAACTTGCCGTCTGGCGTGCTCCAGGCCCGCCTGGCGAGGTACGCCGAAGCGGCCAACTGTCGTGCGGCACTCCTTCTGCTGCCATCTGGCGACGACTTCACGCCCGTTGCATCGTGGCTCGCCCACGATACGGGCGCCACCCAGGCGCGCCTGCTACTGGAAACCCAGCTACCGGCTGAACGCCGGCCAGGCTTGCGCCTACCTCGAACCGGTCTTTCGCTAAACGCCCTGCTTGAAGGTCAGCTCTACGAGGATCCGGCCGGACTCTTGCGGGCCGCTGGTCTGGATCCTTCTTTAAGCACGCTTCCCGCCGAGGCTGCAGGGGTCAAGTCCTACGCTGCGATCCCGCTTGGCCCGCGTGCCAGCGAGGGCCTCGTGCTCCTGGCGCTGGCCGGAACCCCTCAAATCTCCGAGCTGCGCCGGGCAGCCCGTGGGCTCCTCGACCCTCACGCCGACTCGCCACCGGATGCTCTCAAGGAGGTCGGAGAGGCGCTGTCAGTTGATCTGGTGCGGGTCTACCGCCTCGACGATGTAGGCGTATGCACCGTTATCGGCGCCTGGCAGAGCGCCGGCACTCTGCTGCCCGAGGCGGGCGAGTCACTCAGTACACCGGGAACAGCGCTTCAGACAGTCATCGAATCCGCGGACTCAGCCCTGGTGCAGACGGCCGCGCGTGGCGACTGGCTGAGCACGCTGAGCGCGGCGCAGGGAATCCGCACGGTCATGTTCCGACCGCTCAACCGTGACGGACGCCTCTGCGGTCTCCTCGAGCTCGGCAGCCGGCGGCTCGAATTGGATCTTTCGTCGATTGAGGATCGGCTTGCCGCTCACCTCCCCGAGCTGGTGGGACTTATAGATCAGCCGCGATCCCAGGATCTTCAGCCCTTCAACCTCGTACGCTCGTTCGCCGCGCGGCCCTCGTTCGGCGGGCTGGAGGCCGTTGATCGGCTGTGCGTCGAGTTGCTGAGGCCGGACAAGACCTCGGTGGAGCTTGTGATGGGCGGGCCGCTCGAACACGGCTCTGAGATCGCACCACTTTCAGGCTCCGCTACGGACGACATGATGAGCGGAGGACCGGCCGCCATTTCCACCGAGAGTGTCAACGGCTGGTTTAACCAGACACTCCTGGCGCAGGGTTTTCGCTCCGTCTTTCGCGTGCCCTTGAGGTATGACCAACAACTGCTCGGCGTCCTTTCGTTGGCTTCCCGGCGCGCCGACGCCTTTCCCTCAGCTCCTGAAGGCGTAACGGCATTCGCCGAACAGCTCTCGGTGCTTGTCGCGGCGGAGCAAAGCCGGATCGGAGCACTCTTTGACGGACGGCGGGGTGCTTTCCTCGCGGCACTCTCTGAAGCGCTCAACGAGGTTGCGCCGGGCGGCGGGTTCGGCGCTGCGGCATCACTTGTGGCAACGAGCACTGGGGCGGATGCAGTCTGGCTTCAGTCTGCGGAGGGTGACTGGGCATGGCCCGATCCGCTGGAACGCCTGCCCCGAACGTTCTCCGGTCAGGCAAAGTGTCGAGCGGACGTATCGCAGCGCAGTGACGATGAACTCGATCGGGAACTGGCCAGGCTAGGCTTTCGCTCCGCCCTTGTCGTTCCGGAGGGCCAATCATCGCTCATTTGCGCAGCCAAAACGGCCCTCGCCTTTTCGGCCGAGACCATCGCCCTTCTGACGCCAGCCGTCCGGCTCATCGGCGCGTCCCAACGCCGTGAAAACGCGCTATCCGCCGCCGCCGCGCTGCCGAATGTCTCCACCCTTGAGGATGCGGCAATGATCATCGAGCCCGCCTCGGGCGAGATCCTCGAGGTCAATCAACCCGGCAGGGACCTCCTGCGTACAGAGCGTGGCGACAGCCTCTGGTCAATCTCGGCACCCAACAGCGCTGTTGCGGCGCGAAACAGGCTCAGCGAAGCAACCGGAAGCCTGACCTTCGACCTCGTGATCGATGGCGGCCAGGACATTACTGTCGAGGTTCGGGCCAGCCCTTCGGCAGGCGACCCCTGGCTCCTGGTCATGAGCGACGTCACAACCGATCGTCAGGCTCAACGGCTTGTGGAAGCCCTACAGCGAGCTGCTTCAGCCGCGCGGGCGGCGTCGAGCGTCGAGGAACTCCGTGATTCCATAGAGCGCGTTCTCGGGGAGCACGACCTCCGCTCGCGTTTCGAGCCGGCACATGGCGGACAAGGCGAAACCCGCCATGCGACTGACGCAGACAAGTGGCTGCGGCTGCGCGTCGAGGACCGGATTCTCGTCATTGAGAGTCCAGCAGGGGCTGCCGCGGGTCACGCCTTTGATGCGTTCGAGCGAGACGTCCTTTCCGCAGTCGAACGCCTTCAGACGGAAGAGCGGCTGCGTGAGGCGAACCTGCGGCTGGCGAACGCCGTGACGGCCAGAACGGCGGAGTTAGAAGGGCTCTATGCCTACAGCCGGGATCTCGCGGAGGCCGAGAACGAGGAGGAGGCCGCTCGCGTCGCGGTCGCTCATCTCTCGGCAGCCCTCGATGCGCCAGCCGCTGCAGTCCTGTGCCTGGGCGGACGACATGTGGGCGCGGGTAGCGCCGGCAAGCAGGCTCGAGCCGAGGACGTATTGCTGGAGCTGGAGCCAGACGAGCATTCTTCCTGCCGGCGCTTGCTGCGCCTGCC
>DASTBR010000018.1:0-13353 GCA_035711945.1 Dehalococcoidia bacterium | reverse complement strand
CATCGCCAGCTTCCTTGCGTCATCCGGCTCAGTAGCGACCTGCCCGTGATACATATCTGGCGCGAGTGCGACGAAACCCTCTCCGGCAAACCGATCGGCAATGCTCTTGATGTCGTCGTTCAGACCCCAGAACTCCTGCAGAACGATTACGGCCGGCCCGGGCTGCCCCGGAAGAGCCATGTATCCAGCGCTTTCCTCGCCGTTGCTTGGAAAGCTGACCGTTTGACCCGGCATCGAACCTCCTGCTCTTACTCTGTTCAGGCGGCGATGATCGAATCGATCTCCGCCGTGACCGCATGAACCTCATCGACCGTGTTGAAGAAGTGCGGAGAGATCCGGATCCCCGAGCCCGGGCGGTAATCGACGAAGAAGCGTCGATCGAGGAGCTTCCTCGACACAGCCTCGCAACCCGGCATATCGATCGTAACGTGGCCGCCGCGCGAGTCATCCTCAGCGGGCGTCCGCATCGTAAGGCCCCGTTCCTGCGCCCAGTCGATTAACGGGCGTGTCAGCCGCAGGGAGTTCTCCCTGATCGCCTGTGTGCCCACTTCCTCGATGATGCGGTAACCCTCGCGGGCGGCATAGAAGCCCGGCATTGCCGGCGTTCCGCCGAGAAAGCGCGTAATGTCGGGCGCGAAGCGGATGGGTTGGCCGTCAAAGACGAAGGGGTCCTCGTGGGAGAACCAGCCACACACCGCCGGCTCCAGCTGCGTGATCAGGTCGGGGCGAACGTAGAGATAGCCGGCTCCCGATCCGCCGCACAGCCACTTGACCGACCCGCCGTTGAGGAAGTCGATGTCCCACGATGTGACATCGATCGGCATGCTCGCCACCGACTGGTAGGCGTCGACCAGCACGTAGGCGCCTTTCTCATGGGCGCGCCGTACGACGGACTCGACGTCGACGATCTGCGATGAACGAAAGAGAACGTGAGAGATGGAAACGATCAGGGTCTCGTCGTCTATCGCTTCCAGAACTCGATCGATGGGGAATACGTGCTTGTCTGGAGATTCAATCCGAACTGCGCGGGCGCCGAACCGTTGCCAGGAGTCCCAGAAGAAGTCCACGGTTGGAAACTCGTTGGTGGTGTAGACGACCTTGTTGCGCGGCGGCTGCCAATCGAAACACGAGGCAAGGATGGCGAGGGTTGAGGAGACACTGTGGTGCATCACCACGCTGCCCCCCGGAGCCCCGATTAGCCGACCAACGAGATCCCCAACGTCGCCGACCATTGGCAGCCAGTCGTGCCATGCCGCGACGCCCTCCCGCTCCCACAACCCGGCGTATTCATCGAGCGCGGTGTGGACCGACGCCGGCATCGCGCCGAGTGAGTTGTTGATCAGGTAAGTACTGGTCGAGAGGATCGGGAACTGATCGCGATAGGAGAGAAGCGGCTTCGCTGCCCCGGTCGTCATCGCCCGACCATTCTAGTCACGGCGTAGTGGGTAGCCTTCTACAAGCAGGTCGGGCCCAACCGGCGTGACCGTGAACCGCTCGAGTCGCAAGACGTCAGCCATGCGCTGGGTGCCGGCGCCGGCGACCGGCGAGCGGCCGCTGCCTCCGATAATCATCGGCGCGATCACGGCGTAGACCTTGTCGACGAGTCCTGCGTTGAAGAAGGAGCCATTCACGTGACCGCCCCCCTCGATCAGAACGTGCAATGCGCCTCGCTCATTGAGGACTCTCAGGACGTCCGCTGGGTCCACGCCTTCGCCCGAGCTTGCAGAGGCAATGACTTGAACGTCGGCTACGGCCTGGATTGAGTCTCGCCATCCGCCGCTCGAGTCTGAAGCCGTAAGAGCAAGGGCTCGTCCGGGCCCGGCGAAGACTTCTGCGCTCGGCTGAACTCGGCCGCGCGCGTCGAGGACGACTCGCAGCGGCTGATGCTCGGCCAGCTTGCCGAGCGGCCGAGCGGTGAGCTGCGGGTTATCGACGACCACGGTTTCGGAGCCAACGACTATGGCATCAACGCGCGCGCGGCGCTCGTGCGCCAGCTCACGGGACTCCGGGCTGCTGATCCAGCGCGAATCGCCGCTGGCAGCGGCGATCTTTCCGTCAAGACTCATCGCGAACTTCGCTGTAACGAATGGCCTGCCGGTACGCCGCTGGTGCGAGTACGCTTCGAGTATTTTCTGCGCTTCAGCCTCACAGAGCCCTCGCTCGACCTGGATCCCCGCATCTGAGAGCGGCCGCGAAGCCTGCCCCAGAGCTCGAGGGTCGGGGTCGTCCATCGCATAGATCACTTTGCTAACGCCGGCCTCGATCAGCGCTGTGGTACAGGGTCCAGTGCGGCCGGTGAATGAACAGGGTTCGAGGCTGACGTACAGATCGGCTCCTCGGGCCAGCTCGCCGGCCGCCGTAAGAGCCACGACCTCCGCGTGGGGTGTACCTGGTCCGTCATGGTTCCCTTGACCGACTATTTTGCCGTCACGGGCAACCACGGCTCCGACTGACGGGTTCGGACTGGTTTGGCCGACCTTTTCCGACGCGAGTTCCAGCGCCCTGGTCATGAAGTCGGCGCTCATTGAGGCTGTCCGGCTTCGGCCAGTTGCTTGCGCAGCTCCCGCTCCCGCTGCCAGCGCTCTGTCACGTCACGGATGACCGCGCCTATGAGGCGCTCACCGTCCTTTTCGACAATCGCTACGGTGAACTCGATCGAGATCGTGCTGCCATCCGCGCGGACCGCTGGGACCGCAAGCATATCGCCTTCGCCGTACTTGCTTGGCGCGCCACCCATGACACGGTTGTAGCCGTCCCAATGCCTTTGGCGCAGACGTTCCGGGATTATCAGGTCGAGGCTCTGGTTGAGAGCATCGTCCTCGGCATAACCGAAAATGCGCTCGGCGCCGCCGTTCCAAAGCACGATACGGCCTTCTCGGTCGGCGACGATGATCGCATCCGGAATCGACCTGACGAGGACGTCGGTCAGCGAGGGTGTTTCGGTCACCGGCGGCGCGTGCCGGCGCGTGGAGCTCGGTACCCGCTCGAGCGGCGACGCCGAGCTGCGGCCCGCGCCTGGTCGAGGGCCATCTGGGCGAGTGGATCCTCGGCCTCGGTCATGCCTTTGCGGAGCTCGATGACCTGGTCGCGTAGCAGCGCTGCCTTCTCGAACTCCATGTTGCGAGCCGCTTCCTTCATCTGTTTCTCGAGGTCTCTGACAACCCTGGCGACTTCGTCTTTCGGTATATCCCTGCCAACGATGTACTGCGCCTGCTCCTCGGCGACCTTCTTGACTTGGTCTGTGATGTCGCGGATGGCCTTCTGCACGCTGTAGGCGGTGATGCCGTGTTCCTCGTTGTAAGCGAGCTGGATCTTACGCCGGCGGTAGGTCTCGTCGATGGCATGCTGCATCGAGTCGGTGATCGTGTCGGCATACATGATGACCTGTCCATTGAGATGGCGGGCCGCCCGCCCGATCGTCTGGATGAGTGATCCTCCTGACCGCAGGTAGCCTTCCTTGTCAGCGTCGAGAACAGCAACAAGGCTGACCTCGGGCAGGTCGAGCCCTTCGCGCAACAGGTTGATGCCAACGACAACGTCATAAACGCCAAGCCGAAGGTCGCGCAGGATCTCGACTCTCTCAAGCGTGTCGATCTCGGAGTGCAGGTAGTGCGTTTTGATCCCCATCTCCTGCAAGTAGTCGGCTAGATCCTCCGCCATCTTCTTGGTCAGCGTCGTGATCAGGGCCCGCTCCCCGCGATCAACCCGCACTCGCACCTGGTGCAAGAGGTCGTCGATTTGACCCTTGATCGGCTTGACCTCGATCTCGGGGTCGATCAGCCCGGTCGGGCGGATGATCTGCTCAACAACTTGCTGGCTGACCTGGTACTCGTACGGACCCGGTGTGGCTGAGACGTAGACGACCTGGTTGATGTGGTTTTCAAACTCTTCGAAGTTCAGTGGCCTGTTATCAAGTGCGGAAGGAAGCCGGAACCCGAAGTCGACCAATGTCTGCTTGCGCGAGATGTCACCGAAGTACATCCCTCGGATCTGGGGAACCGTCAGGTGAGATTCGTCGATGAAGAGAAGGAAGTCGTCGGGGAAGTAATCGAGGAGTGTCCAGGGCGTGCTGCCAGGCGCCCGGCGCGCGAGATGTCGCGAGTAGTTCTCAATCCCTGAGCAGTAGCCGGCCGTTCGCATCGATTCGAGGTCGTAACGCGTCCGCTCCTCGAGACGCTGTGCCTCGAGTAGACGGCCCTGGTCCTTGAACCACTGGACCTGCGCAACGAGCTCCTCCTCGATGTCGCGCATTGCGTCTTCGAGCTTGCTGCTCGAGGTGACGAAGTGCTTCGCCGGGTAGATGTCGACCCGGTCACGTTCGCCGAGGACCTCGCCGGTGAGCGGATCGAGCTCGACGATACGCTCCACCTCGTCGCCGAAGAAGTCGATGCGCACTGCAAGCTCCTCGTAGGAGGGAACGATCGTCAGGCTGTCGCCGCGAAGCCGGAAGCGACCCCGCACGACATTGATGTCATTGCGCTCGTATTGCATGTCGACAAGGCGCCTCAGCGCCTTGGCGCGAGGCGCCATCTCGCCCTTCTGGAAGGTCAGGACGAAGCTCTGGTACTCCTCTGGCTCGCCGAGGCCGTAGATGCACGACACCGAGGCGACGATGACGACGTCACGCCTCTCGAATAGTGCTCTCGTCGCGGCGTGCCGAAGTTTGTCAATCTCCTCGTTTACATCCGAATCCTTGGCGATGTAGGTGTCCGAGCGCGGAATGTAGGCTTCGGGCTGGTAGTAGTCGTAATAGGACACGAAGTACTCAACGGCGTTGCCAGGCAAGAACTCCTTAAACTCCGTCGCCAGCTGCGCGGCCAGCGTCTTGTTCGGTGCCATGACAAGCGTGGGTCGCTGCGCTTCGGCAATGACATTGGCCATGGAGAACGTCTTGCCGCTGCCCGTCACGCCGAGCAGCGTCTGATAGCGGTAGCCCGAATTGACGCCGTCGGCAAGGCGTTCAACAGCCTGCGGCTGGTCGCCCGTCATATGGAAGTCAGAGACGATTTTGAAGGGGGGCATGGCTGCTGGTTCAGGATAGAGAATCCGACATGGCCGAGGCCGCGATTCACGGCTCCAACAGGGTTGCCGATTACTTAGATAGCGCCTTGACTGCGCGCGGATAGTAGCGCGTATCTGGGCCGGCCGGCGCATGGCGCCGGCGGGAGTACGACCTGGTGCACTGCGACTTCTGCGGAGCGAATATCAGCGACGAGGACAAGAACTGTCGCACCTGCGGCGCTGTTGTCTCGGCGCGTGCTGTCAGCGTAGCCACGAGTGCGGTCGGTCGTGGACAGCCCCTGCACGAGTGGGGAGTGTCCGGACCTTCCGAGGCGGCGACCTCAGCCGCCCTCTATCGCTGGGACGCCGTCGCGACGTCCGACGATTCGGCGGAGTGGGATGTCGATGAAGACGTCCAAGCCGCTGCCCGGGGCAAGACCCGTACGCACAGTCGTCTACGCGTCTTCATGCTTGCCGCGGTGGTCGCCGTCTTGATCACAGTCGCCTACGTGGTTCTCGTAGGGGCCGACAGCCCCAGTCCGCGAGACGACAGCGCAGGCAACACGGCCCAAGAGTCCCCGACCGCAGCCGCCACGCCAACCGCTCCTGTGTCAGAGGCGACGGTTGCGCCTCCGCCTCCTGAGTCGAGCATCCCGGAGCCTCAGCAGCCGGCGCCGGCCGCAGCCGCGGAGGCGTCGAATGACCAGCCCGGGCAGCCTGCCAACTCGCTTACTCTCACTTTCGACCAGCCTCCGACTGAGCCGTCGCCGTCACCCTGAGCGTGCTCAGGCCGGAATATCGACACCCTTGGCGATATCCCAGCTCGCCACTGCGAGGCGGTTTCGTCCGCGCTCCTTCGCCCGGTAGAGTGCCTGGTCTGCAGCCTGAACGAGGTCGTCTTCGCTAGACATGGCGTCTTCCAGCCCTGCCACACCTACGCTGACGGTGAGCCCCGCGCCCGAGACGCCGAAGACAGTGCTGGCTGCTCGGCGCCGCAACTTCTCGGCGACCGTGACGGCAGCTTCGGTTGTTGTCTCTGGAAGCAGCACAATGAACTCCTCGCCGCCGAAGCGGGCGAGAACATCGATGCTGCGCAGCTCTCTTTTCATCGCCTGGGCGAGGGTCTTTAAGACTTCGTCACCGACCGTGTGACCGTGGCGATCATTTACTGCTTTGAAGTGGTCCACGTCAATCAGAAGCAACGCCAGCGGCCGATGGTAGCGACGGGAGCGGCGATATTCCGTCGAAAGGTTCTCGTAGAACTGGCGCCTGTTATATACGCCCGTGAGTGGGTCGGTGACGGCCAGCTCCTGCAGACGCGCCTCGGAGCGGATGAGCCTCTCGTTGGCGACGTTTAGTTCAGCCTGGCGACGACGATCTTCACGACGCCCGAGCGCGAGGTATATCAAGACGGCTCCCAGGACGATGACGACCGGAATAAGCGAGACGCGTACGGCGTCCTGAACGTTGTCGTATGGATCCGGGAGTCCAAGAGCGGCATCGACGACGAGAACGACCAGGCCAGCCAGGGGAACCAGCACAAGGAGCAACCAACCGCGGGGCTTCATCTCTGCCCCAGGACCTTGAGAGCGGCAAGGATTCGCTCCTCGGTGGTCCCATCGGCACCAGATTGAAGTGCGGCGTCCTCCGCCTCGACCGCGCTATAGCCCAGCGAGACGAGCGCGGCGGCAACGTCGTCCCTGGCGACTCCATCGACGCCGGGTTCCGGCGGCGTACCGCTGCGAAACCTGTCTCTTAGCTCCAGGACGATGCGCTCGGCCGTCTTCTTGCCAATGCCGGGGACACGGACGAGCGAGGCTACGTCGCCACTACCTATGGCGAGGCTTACCTTGTCGACGCCCAGCGTGGACAGGAGGGCGAGTCCCACTTTCGGCCCAACGCCCGAAACACCGATCAGGCTTTCGAAAGCCATCAGCTCGGGTTTGCTGGGGAACCCGTAAAGCGCGATTGCGTCTTCGCGGAGGTGGAGGTGGGTGTAGAGAGTGACGTCTTCGCCGTCGACAGCGCCAGCGGCCAGGGTAGGTGAGCAGAACGCCCGCAAGCCGAGTCCCCCGACGGCGATCACCAGGTGGTCGACTCCTCGGTCGATCACCGGCCCGCGGATGCTTGCGACCAGTGTCACGACCGCGCTTCCTTCACCGAACGGGCGATGATCTGCGAGCGGGTTGTCGAGACGGCGTGGCAGAGGGCGACGGCCGCAGCGTCGGCGGCGTCGCTGGACTTGAACGGCTCTGCCACTTCAACCTGGCGAAGGACCATCTCCATTACCTGATCCTTGCCGCTACGGCCATATCCGGCGACGGCCTGCTTGATCTCGGTCGGTGAGTACTCGAACACGTCGAGATTGAGGACCGCGCCCGCCAGGAGCACGACGGCACGCACTTCGCCGATGGCCATCGCCGACCGCACGTTCTCGGCGACAAAGGGAGCTTCAACAGCAACCGCTGCTGGCTCCCATGTTCGGATCAGCGTGAGAATCTCGTCGTGAATCGTGAGCAGGCGCGCGGCACGCGGGGTGCCCGGCTTGGTGCGCACAGCGCCGTGGGTGAGCGCTCTGCAGGTAGAGCCATGCCACTCGAGGATCGCGAATCCTGTGGCTGTGAGAGAGGGGTCAATGCCGAGCACGCGTGTCGACTCGGCCACCGGCTTAACCCGCGTAGGCTGCGAGGACGCTGTCCGGGAAGTCTGCGTTGGAATAGACGCGCTGGACGTCGTCGTGGTCCTCCAGCTGCTCGAGCAAACGCAACGCCTTGACGGCGGTTTCCTCGTCGAGCGAGACGGTGGTCTTGGGGGACATCGTCACTTCGCCTGAGATGACGCTGTAGCCGGCTTCCTCGAGGGCCTTGCGCACAGCTTCGAAGCTCTGGGGCTCGGTTATGACGTCGACGCCTCCATCCTCCAGCTCGACGTCCTGGGCGCCGGCGTCGATTGCGAAGAGCGCCAGGTCGTCGGCTCCGGCGCCGTCGACCTCGAGTGTGATTACTCCCCTCGGTTCGAAAACCCAGGCGACAGCGCCGGCCTCAGCCATATTGCCGCCGGCCCGAGTGAAGATGTTGCGTACTTCTGAGACCGTTCGATTCTTGTTGTCGGTAAGCGTGTCGATGAGGATCGCTGCGCCACCGGGACCGTAGCCC
Source organism: Dehalococcoidia bacterium (assembly GCA_035711945.1). GTDB lineage: Bacteria > Chloroflexota > Dehalococcoidia > WHTO01 > WHTO01 > DASTBR01. The sequence goes on along the minus strand of DASTBR010000018.1, from coordinate 5,197 downwards.
TCGTAACGCATCTCCTGGAGCTCGGCGCCTTCAAGGTCCCCCGTTCCCTTCTTGATGGCCCGCTCGATGTTGTCGGCCGGCATGTTGTTGTCCCTGGCCTTGCTGACGGCGAGACGCAAGGTTGCGTTCATGTCCGGGTCTCCGCCGCCGGCACGGGCGGCGACCTGGATCTCTCTCGCAAGCTTGGTGAAGAGAGCGCCGCGTTTGGCGTCGGCGGCGCCCTTCTGGCGCTTGATCGTGGACCACTTGGAGTGACCGGACATACGCCAATCTTAGCCCTGCCGGAGGCGTCTGAGGCCGAGCCAAGAAGCCGGTTCTTATACTCGTACTGAGGATGCGTTTCGCGACACTCGTTTTCCCCGGAACGTGGAGCGATCACGATTGCCACTATGTCCTGACGGAGATCCTGGGGCAGGAGTCGGAGCTGGTCTGGCACCGCGAGACCGACCTCTCGCGCTTTGACGCAATCGTCCTGCCCGGCGGTTTTTCCTATGGGGACTACCTGCGCACAGGGGCAATAGCGAGGTTCTCCCCGGTAATGGAAGCGGTTGCGCGAGAGGCCGAGCGCGGCAAGCTCGTGGTCGGCAGCTGCAACGGCTTTCAGATCCTCTGCGAGGCTGGGCTGCTGCCCGGCGCACTGATGCGCAACGATAGCCTGCAGTTCCGCTGCCAGCCGGTCACCATGCGCGTAGAAAGCACCGAAACACCATTCACGAGCGAGTACTCACCAGGCCAGGTGATAACAATGCCGATCGCCCACGGTGAGGGTCTCTACCACGCCGACTCTGAAACGCTGCGCCAACTGAATGAACAGGCTCGCGTGGTCTTCCGCTACGCGACTGAAAGCGGCGAGCTAACGAGCGAGGCTAACCCGAACGGCTCGGTGGACAATATCGCCGGTATCGTCAACGAGAAGCGGAATGTGCTGGGGCTCATGCCCCATCCGGAGCGGGTGAGCGAAAAGCTAATGGGAGGCGAGGATGGCCTTCCGCTGTGGCGGTCGATGGTCAAGGCCGCCATGGCAGTGTCCGCTTAGAACGGACTGCGCCAGCCTATTGACCTGCCCCACCTCTTTGGCGCATTGTTGCGACAGCAGTAAGCGCTCTGCTAGTGCCGGGCCCTCCCCGGCTGGCCGAAGGGAGTTCTTGCGATATGCAGGACAGCGCAGCCTATCCCGTCAGCTTCGACATCCGCCAACCTGAGAGTCTCAACCGCATCCTCAACTTCCCTCTGTTCATCGGGACCACCATCAAGGCGTTGCTGCTGATCCCGCACTTCATCATCATCTACCTCTTCTCGATCGCCCTCGTGGTTCTTTGGATCCTTGGGCCGTTCGGGATCCTCTTCACGGGCAACTATCCTCAGGGCCTGTTCAACTTCAACGTCGGGATCAATCGCTGGATCTCCCGCGTCTACGCCTACTACTACTCCACGGTCGACCAGTATCCACCGTTCTCGCTTGATGAAGGCCGCGAAGATCTCACTACGCTTCGGGTCGATTACCCGACGTCGCTCAGCCGGCTGCTGAACTTCCCGATCATCGGGACGATGGTCAAAGCGATACTGGTGATACCCCAGCTCGTGATCCTGGTCTTCGCTGCCATCGGCGTCCTGGTTCTGGTCTTCGTCGGACAGTTCGTGATCCTGTTCACAGGCGCCATGCCAGCTGGCTTTCACGCCTTCATCGCCGCGTTCCTTAGACTGTCCTACCAGGTCACGGCGTGGGTCTTTAGTCTGACGGATCAGTATCCGCCCTTTATCCCGACCGTAGAATCCTCCGCACAGCCACCGACGCCCGAGCCGCCGATGGCGGCTGAGCCCCCAGGCCCGCCACCTGTGACTGAGGAACCGCCAGGGCCGGAGCCCCCGCCTCCGAGTGCTGGCTAGCAGGCAGCGCGCCAGAGCGGATCCCCCTTAGCGTCGAAACTCAAGCCCGGAGGAAGTCACCGTGCAGGAAGTGGCGAGGTATCCCGTACGTTTCGAGCCCACTTATCCCGAGGGATTGAGCAGGCTTCTCAACCTGCCCTTCTTCATCGGCACCGTCATCAAGCTGATCCTGTGTATTCCGTTCCTGATCTTCCTCGCGATCTTTTTGCCGGGCGGATTGGGCGGCGGAGGAGGTGGTGGACAGGGCACGGAGATCCTGGCCGTCATCTCGGGAGTATTTGCACTACTCTGGCTGATCGGGCCTGTCTGGATCCTGTTTACCGGCCAGTATCCCAGAGGACTGTGGGACTTCCTGGTAGGAGTGCAGCGCGTACAGGCGCGCGTTCATGGCTACGCCGGCTCGCTGAACGACAAGTATCCACCGTTCGCTTTGAAGCAGGTGGACGATGACCAGGTATCGTTCGAGGTCGACTACCCGGGAGGCTTCAACAGGCTCCTCAACTTTCCGCTCTTCGGCCAGATCGCGAAGTTGATCCTCTGCATTCCACATCTGATCGTGGTCTTCTTCCTCAGCATTGCCGCGATCGTCCTTGTCTTCGTTGGGCAGTTCGTCATCCTGTTCACCGGGAATATGCCTTCGGGCATGTGGAACTTCATCGCCGGGACGCTGCAGTGGCAGTACCGCGTGTTCGCATACGTCCTCGCGTTCACCGACAGGTACCCGCCGTTTAGCCTGACCATCGGCTCCTGATGCAGAATCCCCGCAGCGAAGCACGGGACCTGAACAGACAGGCCGCTTCCCTCATGCTCGAGGGGCGGCTAGACGAAGCGATCGATCTCCTCAACCGCGCGATCGCCTTGTCGCCCAACTACGTGACGCCCTACTTGAACCGCGCCGAGATCCTTGAAACCCAGGGACGGCTCGACGAGGCACACGCCGACCTGCGAACCGCGCGCGCTCTTTCCGAAGCGTCGGAGGCTGAAGAAACCCCGGTACCGGTTGAGCCGCCGCCACAGCCTGTCTCTGCCAGAGAGGAGGCATCAGCTGGAACGGGAGACCAGCCACTTCATTTCGCGATCCGCTACCCGCAGGAGTTGTCGCGCGGGCTGAATCTGCCTTTCTTTATAGGGACGTTTGTCAAGTTGATCCTCGCGTTGCCCATCATCCTTGTGCTGTCTCTCGCTAACGGAGGCATCAGCCTCGGGTTTGTCGACACGAGCGACGCCAGCGCCTGGGAGAACGCTTCCTTCGGTGGATCGCTGTTCATCGTGGCGCCATTCGCAATTCTCTTCCTGCGCCGCTATCCGAAGGGGCTCTGGACGCTAACGACGGGCCTCCTGCGAATGCAGGCCCGCGTGTCGGTCTACCTCATGTCACTGGGCGATCGCTGGCCGGCCTTCTCGCTATATGAGCGCGAGGATGACCCCTTCGAGTTCGAGCTAGCCTACGCACCAGAACTCAACCGCTGGCTTAACTTTCCAATCTTTGGAACGATCGTGAAGTTCATCGCGGTGATCCCCCACTTCATAATCCTGCTGGTGGTCGGGATCGTTGTCTTCATCGTCATCTTCCTGGCCCAGTTCGCGATTCTCTTCAGCGGCCGTTTCCCGGCCGGCATGTTCAAGCTCGTCGCGGGCTGGCTCGAGCTTTCGTTCAGGGTCGCGGCTTACGTCTACAGCATGACCGACCGTTACCCGCCGTTTGAGCTGAGCCCATCGTCACCGCGCAACGGGATCCCAGCGCCTGCCTGAAGGACCAGCTTCACTAGAATCGCCTTAGATGGTCATCGAGCAGGCGGCGCTGGACGAAGTCGCCCTCTCCCGCGATGAGTACGAGGAGATAGTCCGCCGCCTGGACCGCGAGCCCAATGCGGTCGAGCTTGGGCTCTTCGGAGCTCTCTGGTCTGAGCACTGCGGATACAAGAATTCGAAGCCGCTGCTCGGGATCTTCCCAACGAAGGGGCCGAATGTCCTCACCGAAGCCGGCAGCGAGAACGCCGGAGCGGTCGACATCGGCGAGGGCTGGGTCGCTGTCTTCAAAATCGAGTCCCACAACCACCCGTCGGCGGTCGAGCCATACCAGGGCGCGGCCACGGGCGTGGGCGGGATCGTGCGGGACATCTTCGCGATGGGCGCACGCCCGATAGCGATCCTCGACTCGCTGCGGTTCGGGGAGCTAACGGAGCCGCGCAATCGCTACCTGTTCCAGGGAGTCGTCGCCGGCATCGGCGGCTACGGGAACTGCCTTGGTATCCCGACTGTTGGCGGTGAGGTCGTGTTCGACGACGCCTACGCCGCCAACCCGCTGGTCAACGCGATGTGCGTGGGCCTGGCGAAACAGGGCACCCTCGCAAGCGCCGTGGCGAAAGGAGTGGGCAACGCCCTGATCCTGGTCGGCGCAGACACGGGTCGCGATGGCATCCATGGGGCCTCGGGATTGGCCTCGCGGACGGATCCCACGCAACGTTTTGAGGAGCTGCGGCCAGCCGTGCAGGTGGGCAACCCTTTTCTCGAGAAGCTGCTGATGGAGGCGTGCATCGACCTGGCGCAGAACCATCGCGAGTGGTTCGTCGGAATCCAGGACCTTGGGGCGGCGGGCCTAACCAGCTCGGCCATCGAGACTGCGGCCAAGGGCGAGGTAGGGATCGAGATCGACGTAGCCCGGGTACCAAGACGCGAAGCGGGAATGACTCCCTACGAGGTCATGCTCTCTGAGTCGCAGGAGCGCATGTTGATCGTCGCTAAGGCCGGTCACGAGCGGGATGTCATAGACCTCTTCGCACGCTGGGAGCTTCAGAGCACCGTCATCGGTCGCGTCGCCGAGGGGCGGTCGGTGCGAATCCTCGACGCGGGCGTCGAGGTCGCGAAGGTCCCTGTCCGAGAGCTGACGGAGCCTCCGCTGTACCGGCGTGAGGGAATCAAGCCAGTCGAGCTGAACGATCTGCAGGCGTACAACTTCGACATCCTGCCCGACCTGCCGGATATGCCGCCGACGATGCTGGCGCAAACGGCAGGTACCAGGTCGGAGGCGGGAAACGCGGCGGCTGCCCTGCTTCTGCTGCTTTCGCGGCCCAACATCGCCAGCAAGCACTGGATCTACCGCCAGTACGACCACCAGGTCCTGACGAACACGGTAATCAAGCCCGGGGCCGACGCCGCAGTAATGCGCGTGAAGGGAACGAATCGCGCGATCGCTCTGAGCACCGATGGGAACGGCCGCTATTGCTACCTGGATCCTCGTGCGGGAGGAGCGATCGCCGTTGCTGAGGCAGCGCGCAACGTCGTTTGCGCCGGTGGTGAGCCAGTCGCC
>DASTBR010000017.1:0-9155 GCA_035711945.1 Dehalococcoidia bacterium | reverse complement strand
GGGCGGGAGCTGGTCGTCGTGCTGTTGAACGACCGGGCGCGTTTCGAGGACGCGGCAAAGCTCCTCGACTGGGCATTCACCAATCACCTCTGGGACTGCTGACGACGCGGAGGCGTCGACTTCAGGGGGCTGTTCGAAGCTTCGCGCGCCCGTCTCCAGAGGCGACTCTCCGATAGGCGTGCAACTACAGAAGGGTGGATGCGATCTTGTGCCGTCGCGAAAGCTTTCCATAAGCAATAAGATTGGCGATCTGGAGCCCAAAAACTGGCGATCTGGAGGCCCACAGATGTCGAACAGCAATGGCGCCGTTTATCGCAGCGAGCTCACCCCCGTCTCTTTTCTACGACGGAGCGCCTACGTCTTCCCTGACAAGACCGCCGTGGTTCATGCCAACCGGCCGTTCAGCCTGACGTGGCGCCAGGTCGAGGAGCGCACCAACCGGCTGGCCAACCACCTTCGTGCCGACGGCCTCAAGAAGGGCGACCGCGTCGCCTTCCTCTGCCCCAACACGCCGGCGATGTACGATGCGCACTTCGGCGTGCCGGCGGCCGGCGGAGTGCTAGTGGCGATCAACACGCGGCTCTCGACCGACGAGATCGGCTACATCCTCGAGCACTCGGGCTCGAAGTGGCTGTTCGTGGACGACGAGCTGTGGGACGTGGTCGAGCCACTCGACCTCTCGAAGCTGAAGGTCATCCACGTCTCCGACTGCGGCGACCCGGACGACCTCTACGAGCAGTATCTCGACGAGTCTTCACCCGAGACCCCGGAGTCCTGGCTGGAGGACGAGGACGAGACGATCTCCATCAACTACACGTCAGGGACGACTGGCCGCCCCAAGGGTGTGATGTACACCCACCGCGGCGCCTACCTGAATGCCGTCGCCTACGTCATTGAGACGGGGATGAGCTTTGACTCCGTCTACCTGTGGACGCTGCCGATGTTCCACTGCAATGGCTGGTGCTTCACCTGGGGCGTGGCTGCGGTGGGCGGCACAAACGTCTGCCTGCGCAAGGTCGAATCGAGCCTGATCTGGGACCTCTTCGAGTCGCAGGGAGTAACGCACTACTGCGGGGCGCCAACAGTGCAGATCGGGTTGGTCAACGACCCGAAGGCGCACGCCCTTGAAAAGCAGATCAGGATCGGTGTCGCCGGCGCACCGCCGTCGCCAACGTTGCTTGCCCAGATGAAGGCCTTAAACCTGCAGCCGATGCACTTCTACGGACTGACCGAAACGTACGGTCCGGTGACGGTCTGCGCCTGGCACTCAGAGTGGGATGAGCGCTCAGCGGAAGAGCAGGCGGCGCTGCTGGCGCGGCAGGGGCAGGGCAACGTGCTCTCCGACCTTGTGCGCGTCGTCGACGAGAAGATGAACGACGTGCCGCGCGATGCGGAGACGCTGGGCGAGGTTGTGATGCGTGGCAACATCACGATGAAGGGCTACTTTGAGCAGCCAGATGCCACGGCCGAGTCGTTCCGCGGAGGCTGGTTCCATTCGGGAGATATCGGGGTCTGGCACCCCGATGGTTACATTGAGCTGCGCGACCGTAAGAAGGACATCATCATCTCGGGCGGCGAGAACATCTCGACGATCGAGGTTGAACAGGCGGTGGCGAAGCATCCGGCCGTGCTGGAGTGCGCCGTCGTCGCGATTCCCGACGACAAGTGGGGCGAACGGCCGAAGGCGTTCGTCACTCTGAAGCCGGGTCAGAACGCCAGCGAGAGCGAGATCATCGAGTTCTGCAAAGAGAGCATCGCCCGCTTCAAGGTGCCAGCGGCGATCGAGTTTGGCGAGCTGCCGAAGACATCGACCGGGAAGGTGCAGAAGTACGTCCTGCGCGAGAAGGAGTGGGCCGGCAAACAGAAGCGGATCAACTGATGGGTCCCTTGCCGCGACTCGGATAGGGCGTATTACCATACGCCCCTACATCGTTTAGCGTCTGCCTATTCGAACGATCAGGAGTTGGTTATGGAATGTCGTGTTGTGGCCGTCTCACGGGCGCTCGGCGCCGGAGGTGAGCAGATCGCAGCAGCGGTAGCTGAGAAGCTCGGTTTTCGCTACGTCGATGACGAGATCATCGCCCGCGCGGCCGAGGAGTCAGGCTTTGACCCGGATGCCGTGGCGGCGAGCGAAAAGACGGAGTCTTTTATCATGCGCTCGCTGTCACAGATGGCGATCGCCGACCCCAGCACCTGGGCCGTTGATAGCAGCGTCCTCGCCAGCACGTCGGGCGCGTTTCAGAAGTTGATCGAGCAGGCTATCCGCAAGACAGCTGAGGAAGGCAACGTTGTCATCGTGGCGCACGGCGCGAGCATCCCGCTGGCCGGTATGCCGAACCTGTTGCGGGTGCTGATCACCGGGTCAGTCGAGAAGCGTGTGGCGCGGGCGGTGGAGAGCGCGGGGCTGAGCGAGAAGGACGCCCGCAAGACGATCGAGCACTCTGACAACCAGCGCAGGCAGTTCCTCGAGCGGTTCTACAAGGTGAAGCAGGAATCGCCGGCGCACTACGACCTGATCATCAGCACCGACGTGCTCGATGCCGACCACGCTACGCGGCTGATCCTGGCGGCGGTCGAGCACCAGCCGGTCGGCGCTTGAAACTCAGCGGCCGCCGATAGTACCGTTGGCGACGGCGCTGAGCGGGGCGGCGAGGGCTGACTCGCCCATCAGGTAGCGGTCCACGGCTTCGGCCGCGCTGCGGCCCTCGGCGATGGCCCAGACGATCAGTGACTGGCCGCGGGTCATGTCGCCGGCTGTGAACACGCCGGAGACGTTGGTCATCCAGTTCTCGTCCTTGACGACGTTGCCGCGTCCGTCGAGCTCGACGTCCAGCTGAGCGATCACGCCGTCCTTCTCAGGCCCCAGGAAGCCCATGGCAAGCAGGACGAGGTCGGCTTCAAGCTCCCAAAGGCTGTCGGGTATGGGCTCGAAACTCATGCGCCCGTTCTCGAAGACGGTATTGACGCGGTGGCCGACAAGCTTCTGGACCGAACCGTTGCCTTCGAAGCGTAGGGTCTCCATCTGGTATTCGCGCTCACCGCCTTCCTCATGGGCCGATGAGGTGCGGAAGATGTTGGGCCAGCTCGGCCACGGGTTGCCGAGGGGCTCGCGCTCGTCGGGCGGCCGGGCGAGCAGCTCGAACTGGTGGACCGAGGCGGCGCGCTGACGGTGAACGGTGCCAAGGCAGTCGGCGCCGGTGTCGCCGCCGCCGATGATGACGACCTTCTTGCCTTTGGCGGTGATGAACTCGTCGTCAGCGACGTCGTCGCCCTCGCAGCGCCGGTTCTGCAGCGTCAGGTAGTCCATGGCGAAGTGGATACCGTCAAGATCGCGGCCGGGGATCCTTAGATCGCGTGGTAGGGTTGCGCCGCCGGTGAGGACGATAGCGTCGAAGTCCTTCTTGAGCTTCTTCGCGTCGACGTCGATGCCGACGTTGGCGTTGGTTTCGAAAGTAACGCCGGACGCTGCCATGAGGTCGAGGCGCCGGTCGAGGACCCGCTTCTCCATCTTGAACTCGGGGATGCCGTACCTGAGTAGGCCGCCTATGCGGTCGTCGCGCTCGAAGACGGTGACGAGGTGGCCGGCGCGGTTGAGCTGCTCGGCGGCGGCGAGCCCGGCTGGACCGGAGCCAACGACTGCCACCTTCTTGCCGGTCCTGACGGCGGGCGGATCGGGCTTCACGAAGCCGGCGTCGAAGCCGTAGTCGATGATGGAGACCTCGATCTGCTTGATGGTCACCGGGTCGCGGTTGATGCCGAGGACGCAGGAGCCTTCGCAGGGGGCGGGACAGAGGCGCCCAGTGAACTCGGGGAAGTTATTTGTGCGGTGGAGGCGGTCGAGGGCTTCCTCCCAGTGGTTGCGATAGACGAGATCGTTCCACTCCGGAATCAGGTTGCCGAGCGGGCAGCCCTGGTGGCAGAAGGGAATGCCACAGTCCATGCAGCGCGCTGCCTGACCCTGCAGCTTGTCCTCGGTCATGGGCAGGTAGACCTCCTGCCAGTCCTTGAGGCGCTGGGGAACGGGCCGGCGTTTCGGCGTCTCGCGGGGCAGGGTCATGAAGCCCGTGAGCTTGTCCGGCTTGTGTCCGTTCATTCGAGCCCTCGGTAGACCTGGCCACGGGGACCTATGCGTTGCACCCTCAAGATCTTGTCATCTTCATAGACGCGGAATACGATCCTCAGACCGCCCACGCGAGACGAGCGTCGTGGTCCGGCGTTTTGAAGAGTCTTGGAAGTCCTCGAGTCGTAGGGATCCTCGAGCAAACGATCGATGCGCCGAAGAACGCGGGCTCGGTCTTTAGGGCTGAGTCGTTGAAGATACCGTTCTGCTTCACGGTCAAGACGTAGGCTGTACGTCAAAGGCCATACTTCTCACGTAGCTCTTCGCGGGTGACGTACTCACCAGCATCTATCCGTGCATCAGCCGCCTCGACTTCGTGCAACTCTTCTTCGGTCAGGTCGTCGGGATCGGCGAGCATGTTCAGGTAGTCGAGCAGATCAAGGACTTGCTCCTCGGTCATTTGATCGACAAGCTTGTGAACTTCCTGCTTTGGACTCGATTTAGCTACCACGAGAACAGTCTAGTGTCCTTGCCGATCAGCCATGGGCGCCGGCCATGACGGCCTCTTCCACCGGGATGCCGGCCTCCTCCGCCTTCTTCATGGCGCCAAGAACGCGCTTGTAATCATTTGGCACGACCTTGACGAAGAGTGACTGTGCCTTCTTCCAGTCGGTGAGGAGGCGAGCGGCGACCGTGCTCTCGGTGTAGCGGGCGTGCTTGGAGAGCATCTCCTGCACGAATTGGAGGTCCTCTCTGTCTTCCAGCGCTTCCAGCGAGACCATTTCGTGGTTGCAGCGGCTGGTGAAGTCGCTGTTCTCGTCGAGGACGAAGGCCAGGCCGCCGGACATGCCGGCGGCAAAGTTGCGACCGGTGCGGCCGATGATGATTGCGCGGCCGCCCGTCATGTACTCGCAGCCGTGGTCGCCGACACCCTCTACGACAGCGCTGGCGCCGCTGTTACGGACGCAGAAGCGCTCGCCGGCGACGCCGCGGAAGTAGGCTTCGCCGCCGGTGGCCCCGTAGAGTGCGACGTTGCCGATGAGGATGTTCTCCTGGGGGACGAAAGTCGACTCGCGCGGTGGGAAGACGATGAGCTTGCCGCCCGACAAGCCCTTGCCGATGTAGTCGTTGGAGTCGCCTTCGAGGGTGAGTGTTATGCCGCGTGGTATGAACGCGCCGAAGCTCTGGCCGGCGGAGCCCTTGAAGGTGAGGCTGATGGTATGGTCGGGAAGGCCGTCGGCGCCGTGGCGGCGAGTTAGCTCTGAACCGAGGATGGTGCCGACGGTGCGGTTGATGTTGCGGATGGGCAGCTCGGCGGTCACTGTTTCGCCGTCCTCAAGTGCCGACTTGCAGAGCGGGACGAGGGTCGTGACGTCCATCGACCGCTCGAGGCCGTGATCCTGCTCGACTACCTTGCGGACCGCGACATCGGGGCCAGCGTCGGGCTTGCGTAGGATCATCGAGAAGTCGAGGCCGCGCGCCTTCCAGTGGTCGAGGGCGCGGCGCATGTCGAGCGCATCGACGCGGCCGATCATCTCGTCCATCGTGCGAAAGCCGAGCTCGGCCATGTACTCACGCACTTCTTCGGCCACGAACTCGAAGAACGTCTGCACGAACTCTGGTTTGCCGGCGAAGAGCTTGCGCAGCTCTGGGTCCTGGGTGGCGATGCCGACCGGGCAGGTATTGAGGTGACAGACCCGCATCATGATGCAGCCCATAACGACCAGCGGGGCAGTCGAGAAGCCATACTCCTCTGCGCCGAGGAGGGCGGCGATGACGACATCGCGACCGGTCTTCATCTGGCCGTCGGCCTGGACGATGATGCGGTCGCGCAGTTTGTTCATGACCAGCACCTGCTGGGTCTCGGCGATGCCCAGCTCCCAGGGCACGCCACCGTGTTTGATCGACGTCAGTGGTGAGGAGCCGGTGCCGCCGTCGTGTCCGGAGATGAGGACGACGTCGGAGAAGCCCTTGGCGACGCCGGCGGCGATCGTGCCCACTCCGACCTCGGCGACGAGCTTGACGCTGACGCGCGCCCGCGGATTGGCGTTCTTGAGGTCGTGAATGAGCTGCTTCAGGTCCTCTATCGAATAGATGTCGTGATGCGGCGGCGGCGAGATCAGGCCGACGCCCGGTGTTGAGTGGCGGACTTTGGCGATCCACGGATAGACCTTGTGCCCCGGCAGCTGTCCGCCCTCGCCCGGCTTGGCGCCCTGGGCCATCTTGATCTGCAGCTCGTCGGCGTTGACGAGGTACTCGCTGGTCACACCGAAGCGGCCGGAGGCAACTTGCTTGATCGCGCTGCGGCGCAGGTCGCCGTTTTCGTCAGGTACGTAGCGCGCGGGATCCTCGCCGCCCTCGCCGGTGTTGGACTTGCCGCCCATGCGGTTCATCGCTATAGCCAGCGTTTCGTGAGCCTCCAGACTTATCGATCCGTAGGACATGGCACCGGTGCAGAAGCGCCGCAGGATGGCTTCGACGGGTTCAACTTCCTCGATCGGTACAGGCTTGCCTACCGGCTTCAGGTTGAATAACCCGCGCAGGGTCGCCATGTGCTCGTTCTGGTCGTTCACCAGGTTTGTGTACTGCTTAAAGATCTCGAAGCGCTTTGTGCGGGTCGCGTGCTGAAGCTTAAAGACGGTTTCCGGGTTGAAGAGGTGGTACTCGCCGTCGCGCCGCCATTGGTATTCGCCGCCCTCTTCGAGCTCAGGCTCACGAACGGGCCGTTCGGGGAAGGCCTTGCGATGGCGGATCAGTACTTCCTCGGCGATGACGTCGATGCCGATGCCGCCAACCCGCGAGGCGGTGCGAGTGAAGTACCTATCGATCAGGTCCTGATTGAGTCCGATGGCCTCGAAGATTTGGGCGCCGGTGTAGGACTGGACCGTCGAGATGCCCATCTTGGACATCACCTTGAGGATCCCTTTGTTCAGGGCCTTGATGTAGTTCTTGACGGCCGCCTTGTGGTCGAGGCCGGGCAGGAAGTCCTGGCGAATCATGTCGTCAAGTGTCTCGAGGGCCAGGTAGGGGTTGATCGCGCCGGCGCCATAGCCGATGAGGAGCGCCATGTGGTGCACCTCGCGCGGCTCACCGCTCTCGACGATCAGGCCGACGCGAGTACGCGAGCCTTCGGCTACGAGGTGGTGGTGGACGCCAGAGGTCGCCAGCAGAGCCGGGATCGGAGCGTTGTCTTTGTCGACGCCCCGGTCGGAAAGAATGAGGAGCGAGCAACCGTCTGCCAGCGCCCTGCTCGCTGCGTCACAAAGCTCCTCCATCGCCTTCTCGAGGCCAGCGGCGCCGGCTGTGACAGGAAAGAGCGTGGGAAGAACGGCGGTCTTGAAGCCCGGCGCGTTGGCGTCGCGGAGGCGGGCGAGCTGCTCGTTGTCGAGGATCGACGACTGGATCTTGATCTGGCGGCAGGCCTGTGGTGTGGGCTCGAGGAGGTTGACTTCGGGGCCGATGGTGGAGCTGACCTGGGTGACCAGCGCCTCGAAGTTGGCGTCGAGCGGCGGATTCGAGACCTGCGCGAACAGCTGCTTGAAATAGTCGTAAAGCGGCCGTGAGCGGTTGGAAAGCACCGCCAGGGACGTATCCGTGCCCATGGAGCCGAGCGGTTCGGCGCCCGTCGTGGCCATAGGCCCGAGGAGGATGCGCAAGTCTTCCTGCGTGTAGCCGAAAGCCTTTTGCCGCTGCAGGACGGTGTCGTGGTCGGGCTCGTGGACGAACTTGGGCTCGGGCAGGTCTTCCAGGGCCACGGAATAGCGGTCCAGCCACTCGCGGTATGGGTGCTCGGTAGCCAGCGACTGCTTTAGCTCGCCATCGTCGATGATCCTGCCCTGCGCGGTATCAACGAGGAAGATGCGGCCGGGGTGGAGCCGTTCCTTGAGCTCGACGTTCTCCGCCGGGATGTCGAGGACTCCGACCTCGGAGGCCATGACAACGAGGCCGTCCTTTGTCACGTAGTAGCGGGAAGGACGGAGGCCGTTGCGGTCGAGGACGGCGCCGATGACGGTGCCGTCGGTGAATGCGATCGAAGCTGGGCCGTCCCACGGCTCCATCAGACAGCTGTGCCACTCGTAAAACGCTTTGAGGTCCTCGTCCATGGCCTCGTGACCGGCCCAGGCTTCCGGGATCATCATGAGGACGGCGTGATGGATCGGCCGCCCGGCCATGAGTAGAAGCTCGAGCACGTTGTCGAACGTGGCTGTGTCGCTGTTGCCCTCGATGACGATGGGCAGGATCTTCTTGAGGTCGTCACCCAGCAGCGACGATTCGCAGAGCGCCTCGCGGGCGCGAATCCAGTTGATGTTTCCGCGCAGGGTATTGATTTCGCCGTTGTGGGCCAGATAGCGGTAGGGGTGAGCCAGCGGCCACGAAGGGAACGTGTTGGTCGAGAAGCGCTGGTGCACCAGCGAGAGCGCTGATTCGACGAACGGGTCTACGAGGTCGGGGAAGACGATGTCCAGCTGCTCCGCTGTGAGCATCCCTTTGTAGACGATCGTCCGGCAGGACAGGCTCGGGATGTAGAACCAGCCCTTGCCTGCGACCTTGCTCCCGGCTATCTCGTGCTCGGCGCGCTTGCGAATGATGTAGAGCTTGCGCTCGAAGGCCATGTCGTCGGGGAGCGCCGGGTTGCGGCCGATGAAGACCTGCTCGAAAGCAGGCTTGCAATCGCGGGCGCTAGGTCCGACCGGCGAGTCGTCGCCCGGAACCTCGCGCCAGCCGAGAACCAGCTGGCCTTCCTCGGCGACGATGCGCTCGATGAGCTTCTTGCAGGCACGCGAATCGCCATCGTCGTGTGGCAGGAAGACGAGTCCGGCACCGTAATGCCCGGGCTCGGGTAGGACAATGCCCAAGCGACGGCATTCGCGGGCGAAGAAGTTGTGGGGAATCTGGATGAGGATCCCGGCGCCATCGCCCGTGTTTGGCTCACAGCCACAGGCCCCGCGATGTTGGAGGTTCTTCAGAACCTCGAGCGATTGGGCGACGATGCGATGCGACTTGCGGCCCTTGATGTCCACGACGAAGCCGACACCGCAGGCGTCGTGTTCGAGGGTAGGGTCATACAGCCCCTGAGCAGAGGGCGGGTCGGGAG
>DASTBR010000016.1:0-5711 GCA_035711945.1 Dehalococcoidia bacterium | reverse complement strand
GGCCGCGGTCCTCGGCAAAGTGACCGCGAGCGGCAGTACAAGGCGCTCGATCCGGCAGCCGTCGACGGCTCCGAGGTCGCGGCCGGCATCCTCTACGATCGCGTCGACGCCTCGGTGGCCGATGCCGAGGGCGTCGCCATCGTGCGCCTCGCCGAGGTCAACGCCGCCGAGCTGGTCTGGCCGGATAACATCACCGCGCCCCAGCAGACCATGGCGCTCGGCGAGCTCGCCGCGCTTTCCATCATTGCCCGCTGACGCTGGCTCTTCCTCAAAAGGACAACGCTGATGCCCGCTCTGGACATCTTCTCCGGCTCCGCCTTCTCCATGGTGGCGCTCACCGATGCCATCAACAAGATGCCGTTTGTGCCGGCCGGATCGGCCAGCTCGGCCTGTTCCGGGAGCAGGGCGTCTCCACCACCTCGGTGATGATCGAGGAGCGCGAAGGCAGCCTCACTTTGGTCGAGACCACCTCGCGCGGTGCGCCTGCGGTGCAGCACGTCGCCAACAAGCGCAAGGCCCGCTCGCTCACCGTGCCGCACGTCGCGCTCGAGGACACGATCCTCGCCGACGAGGTGCAGAACGTGCGTGCCTTCGGCTCCGAGAACATGCTGGAAGGCGTGCAGGCGGTGGTGAGCCAACGCCTCACCGAGATGGCGACCAAGATGGACGCCACGCTCGAGCACCTCAGGGTCGGCGCGATCAAAGGTCAGATCCTGGACGCCGACGGCACGGCGGTCATCTACGACCTGTTCACCCAGTTCGGGGTGACGGCGCACACCGAGATCGACTTCGACCTCGACAACGCCACCCCGGCACCGGCTGCCGCATGAAGGCGCTGCTCGAGACGGTCCCGGGATCAACGACCGAGCGCAACAGCGTGCTACCCGAAAAGATCCCCAGCGGCGGCTTCATCATCCTGCGCGACGGTGATCCGGGCGAGCCCGCAGCACCCGCAGGGCAGCTGGGGGCCGGCCGGCCGGCGCCGCGGCGGCGTCCCTCGTGTCGTCGGCGCCCGCGCGCAGCGCCAAAGACAGTATCGAGACGACCAGACACGGAGCACCTGCTACTACCTACGCGGTAGGTACTCCAGTCTAATTGCCGAATCAACGACCTTCGCAGAGTTGCATAGCATGGACCACCCATGGCTGCGAGACGCAAGCACCCGCCATAACTTGTGTATTCCTCGGGCGGCAATCCAGGACGCGAGTGATCAAGCAGCCTAGGTCGAAAACATCCGTGAAGCGACATGGTCATGACAGGAATTCCTCTGAAGCCGACCCGCGTTCTCGTCACCGGCGGTGCCGGTTTTCTTGGCAGCCATCTGTGCGACCGATTGATAGCCGTCGGTTGTGAGGTTGTCTGTGTCGACAACTATTACACAGGTACGCGTGGCAACATCGCCCACCTGTTGAATCACGCCAACTTCGAGGCCGTACGCCACGACGTCACGTTTCCGCTCTACGTCGAGGTCGATGAAATCTACAACCTCGCGTGTCCAGCCTCGCCGATTTATTACCAGCACGACCCCGTGCAGACAACGAAGACGAGCGTGCACGGCGCGATCAATATGCTCGGACTGGCGAAGCGGGTGGGCGCCAAGATCCTGCAGTCGTCGACGAGCGAGATCTATGGCGATCCGCGTGAGCACCCGCAGCGCGAGGATCACTGGGGACACGTCAATCCCATCGGCCCCCGGTCCTGCTATGATGAAGGCAAGCGTTGCGCAGAGACGTTGTTCTTCGACTATCACCGTCAAAACGGCCTGCGCATCAAGGTCGCACGGATTTTCAACACTTACGGACCGCGAATGCATCCGCACGACGGTCGGGTCGTGTCCAATTTCATCATTCAGGCCCTTACCGGGGAGGACATCACGATCTACGGCGACGGCCAGCAGACGCGTTCATTCTGCTACTGCGATGATCTCGTCGACGGGCTCGTCCGGCTGATGGCCACACACGATGATGTTACGGGACCGATCAACCTCGGGAACCCTTCCGAAATACCCATCCGCGAGCTGGCGGAGATGATCTTGCACCTGACCTCGTCCCGCTCTCGGATCGCATCCAAGCCCCTCCCGCTCGATGATCCGAGGCAACGGCGGCCGGACATCTCGAAAGCACAATCACTGCTCGAGTGGGAACCTCGAGTAAACCTCGCGGATGGGTTGAGAGAAACAGTAAAATATTTTCAGCATTTGCTTAGTTAATGAGCCTCCGGACTCGACTATGATCGATGATCCAGCGGTAGATCGAGGTGTCCGGCTGAGCGCTCGCTCCCGGACACTCACGCGCCCATCACCACGGGCCGCTCGCCGTCTTTAATGGCATCCGACTCTCGTCCAATCGCCGCTCAGGGCAGTCGAGGCACGCATGGAGACTGATCGGGTCACTCGCGCGATACGAGGGTAGCTGTTTGGGATATCCCTAAGTAATCCATTTTCCCCAGCGTCCCTCCACTCCTGAGGCGGTAACAGCGGTCGTGGTCATAGTACCCTGCGACAGCTACGAGACCGGATCAGGATTTCTCAAGGGGGAGGACGGATTGTCGAAGCGATTGCATACGACCGTCTGCGGCCACCACAGGCACAACACTCCATGGTGCCGTGTTTTCGGGTGGGAGCCGAGCGCTTCTTTGCCTGAGGAGCTGGCTCCGACCTACGCCTGGATTGCCCGGCGAGTAGCGCAGCGCATGCCGACGTCGAGGGGCCCGAGGCGGTTCGGCCGCCTGCCGAGGTGCGCCTTCGACGGAACACGGCGGCTTGGGCAGATGGCGCGCAGCCATGGCGTTCGCCCGTAAGGAGCCGGCCGTATCTCCTGCGAGCCGCCCGGCGTTGCTGGGCCTCGACCTCGGTCGCAAAGTCGAGGCGCTGCTTGGCCCCGGCGCGTTCAGCCTCTCCGGCAAGATGCTCATGGTGCTCTCGCTGATCCTGGTCGACGGTCTTGCCGCTCAGATCGCGTTCTATCTGGGCTCGGAGACCTACGGCGCTCTCGTCGGGGAGGATCCGGCATTGTCGGGCTTCAGCCCTTACCTCTCCGTGATGGCGCTCACCCTACCGGTCGGCTACCTCCTCCTGGACGTCTACCGCGTGCAGGGCCAGGCTCCGGTCGAGCGCTTTCCCTTGCGCATCAAGGCGACCTGCGTGGTGTTCGTACTGCTGATTGGCTGGCATTACGCCAGCCAGCGCATGCTCTGGCCGATTGGCGCCGCCGCGCTGACCTTTCTGTTGGCGATCGTGCTGCCACTCGTGGGCGAGGCTATCGCCCGGACCATTCTGATCCGTCGGGGACTTTGGGGCGTACCCGCCGTGGTGATCGGCGCTGGCCCGACTGGCCAGCGAGTGGTTCGCGTCCTGCAGCAGATGCCAGAGCTGGGGCTGCGGCCCGTCGGCTTCTTCGACGACCATCCCCTCGATACAGCCTCGTCTGCGGCGGTCGGCAATCTGCCGGTACTCGGTTCCATTGCCGACAGCGCCAGGTACAGCCGGCGCATCGAAACCGCCATTGTCACGACGCCCGCCGAGGCGCACGAGACGGTCGACATGGTGGCCATGCAGCTCGGCTATCGTGACATCATCGTCGTGCCCGACCTGCGCGAGCTGCCCACTCTATGGGTGCGAACGCGCGACCTGAACGGCCTGATCGGCCTGCAGATGCGGCGAAATCTGTTGCTGAGGCGGAACCGCCTTCTCAAGCAGTCGATCGACCATCTCATCGCGCTGCCGCTTTTTGTCGTAGCTGCCCCGGTCATCGCGGTTCTCGCGCTCTGGGTCATGGCCGTGAGCGATGGCTCCCCCTTCTACGTTCAGCTCCGTGCGGGCAAGCATGGACGGCCCATCAGGGTCTGGAAGCTCAGGACGATGCATCCAGACGCCGACGCAAGGCTGGAGCAGTACCTGGACGAAAATCCCGCCGCGCGGGAGGAGTGGAATCGCTACTGCAAGCTCAGCAACGACCCCCGCGTGCTGCCGGGCGTCGGTCACTTCCTGCGGCGAACCAGCCTCGACGAGCTGCCTCAGATTTTCAACGTGATCCGGGGAGAGATGAGTCTCGTCGGACCGCGGCCGTTCCCAAAGTATCACCTGGATCGCTTCGACAGCGGCTTTCAATCGTTGCGCTCGAGCGTCATTCCCGGCATCACCGGTCTCTGGCAGGTATCGGCCCGCAGCGACGGCGATCTTGAGGTCCAGCAGGCGCTCGATACTTACTACATCCGCAACTGGTCGATCTGGATCGATTTCTACATCCTGTCCCGAACCCTGGGAGCGGTCCTGGCGGGGCGGGGCGCCCGCTGAACCCATGTGACGAGGGTTGGCGATGCGGCCAGACGGGGGGCGCGTCGGAGGACCGGGTAGACGCGGTCATCGAGCTGCTCGTATTGGAGAAGCTCGGGTCCCGCTCAGTACCGCTCATTGCGCGCCACCGCGCTGAGCGCCTGCAAGAAAGGTATCGATCGCAACCGTCCGATCCGCACCGCCTGTCCGCGGTAGGTGGCAGAAGAGTTGGCCGTCGATCACCCTGCTCGATCGAATCGGCTGGCATGCTGGCGACCTGCGCCGGCCGGCATCGCAAGTTCGGCCGATCACGTCAATCTCCTGTTCGGGTCGGCACCTTCCTCCATGCGCGGGCACTCGTGCCGGTGCTGAGCCCGCGGAAGCGCCCGGTCGATCGTGGGCTCTCACTCGGGGCCACGTGCTGGGCACTGTCGAAGGAAGCCGTCACCCAAGAGGCGCGCGAACGGATGGCTGCGCTGTCGACGCCGAGATCAACGGTCACGACTTCGGACGGCGGCCACGCGTGTGACGGAAACGTTCGCTCTCGCTGCTCGCGGCCTCGGGGACTATCGTCGTTGCCGAGCACCCAGAGCCGGATCGATCCGGACGGTTCCCCATGAGAGGCTCGGGGGTGGCCGGCTCGAATCTAATGGAGCAGGGGAAGCCAGGCGTCGGCCGGCTGCGACCTTTGACCCCTGCGGAGGGAGCCAGGCGCTCGGGTCGCCGCTCCCGTCCCCCATCATGCCACGGAGATCAGAACCGGCGCGACCTGGCTGGTTGGCAATGGTTCTGACACCGCTTTGCGGCCACGGCATGGCGCGGCTGGCATCACACAGGTCCGGGTCATGCCGAATAGGAGGCCGCTGCGCCAGTCCGGTTGAAAGCCACCCCGGCGATGTCGGCGCCATAAAGCTGAAGCTGCTTGGCGGCGTAGGAGGCTTTGCGGTGGGTCGTCCATTCGCGGCGGGTGACCAGAACCGTCCGTTCGGCCAGGCCGCCGAGGATCAATGCGTTGGACACCTCGAGAACGGGGGCCGAGTCGAGAATGATGAGGTCGAAGGTTGCCTTGAGATCGACCAGAAGCTGTTCCATTCGTCCGGAGTTCAAGAGGTCGATGGCCCCCTCGCGCGAGCGGCCGATGGGCAAGATCGACAACCTGTATCCAGCGGCCTGAGTGATGGTTTCCCCGAGCGTCGCCGTACCCTTCAGAACGTCGGTCAGCCCCTTGTCGTTGTTCACGTTCACCATGCGATGCACCTGGGGCCGAGCGAAATCGCAGTCGACGATCAGGACCCTCTGTCCCGATGATACGCTGGCGATGCCAAGGCACACCGCTATGGTGGTCTTGCCTTCTCCGGCGGAGCCGGACGCGACGAGTATCGTGCGCGGCATCTTTCGATTGTTGCCGAGGATGAGCAGCGCTCGAAGCCGCTGGAAG
>DASTBR010000015.1:0-6878 GCA_035711945.1 Dehalococcoidia bacterium | reverse complement strand
AACCTTCGTGTCTGATGTTGCGGCCGGCGTAATCGACCGAATGTCCAGGGATCACGCTGAGCTGGAGCACCAGCGCACCGCCATCCTGCGCCTGATCAGGGACGAGGAGGAGCGCTTTTCGGCGACGCTGCGCCGCGGCATCGACATCCTCGAAGACACGATCGAAAAGACCTCGGGCAAGAACATCAGTGGGACTGAGGCTTTCCGCCTCTACGACACCTACGGCCTGCCGGTCGAGCTCACTCGTGAGATCGCGGCCGAGCGCGGCTTCAGCGTTGATCTCGAGGGCTTCGAAGAGGAGATGGATGCCCAGCGCGAGCGTGCGCGTGCCAGCCAGCGCTTTACAGCCGACGAAATGGACGCCAATCTCGCGGCCACGCTTGCCGGCATACCCACTGCGTTCGTCGGGTACGAAGCCCTCGAGACTGAGACCACGATCGGCGCACTGGTCGCCGAACGCGTCGCTACCGAAAGCGTCAGCGAGGGCGAATCGTGCGCGGTCGCCCTGGCCATAACGCCCTTTTACCCGGAGGGCGGCGGACAGGTTGGCGATGCCGGCGAGATCGTTGGTCCTAACGGCACAGTCGCCGTCCACGACACTCAGCGCATAGGCGAGGCCACAATCCTTCACTACGGCACGGTCACACAGGGCAAGGTGGCTGTCGGAGACGAGGTCCGGGCATCGGTCGACTCTGATAAGCGGGTTGCCACGATGCGCAACCACACCGCGACCCACCTGGTGCACTCTGCGCTCCGCGAAGTGCTCGGCACACACGTCCGGCAGACAGGCTCGCTGGTTGCGCCGGACCGGTTGCGTTTCGACTTTTCGCACAACAAACCTGTGACATCTGAGGAGATTCGCCGGGTCGAGTCGCTGGTCAATGCGAAGATCAGACAGGACGTACCCGTGACCACGCGCCAGACGACGTACCAGGAGGCCATCAACGAGGGTGTCATTGCCTTCTTCGGCGACAAATACGGTTCGGAGGTTCGCGTCGTTGAAGTCCCGAACGGCGTCGCCTTCGCCAGCGCCGAGCTGTGTGGTGGCACGCACTGCCATCACACGGGCCAGGTAGGTCTCTTCACGATCGTCTCGGAGGGCAGCGTCGGGTCCGGGACGCGCCGTATCGAGGCGCTTACCGGGATCGCTTCGGAGGAATACGTTGCCGCGCAGCGCACAAGGCTACAGGAAGTCTCCCAGCTGGTTGGCGGTCCAACAGCTGAGGTAGTGGAGCGGGTTCGTTCGTTGAGCGCGGAGGTCGACGATCTGCGCAAGCGACAGTCGCGCAGCCAGCGGGAACAGGCGCGCGAGTCGCTCGACGGCCTGCTCGACCAGGCAACAAATGCCAACGGCTCCCGCATCCTTGCCGCCCGTGTCGAGGCCGCCAACGCCGAGGCGTTGCGAGAGATGGCCGATTCTTTGCGTGAGCAGATCGGTTCAGGCATCGTGGTTCTCGGCGCAGTGGTCGACGGCAAACCATCATTCCTGGCGATGGTTACCAGCGACCTCACCGGACGGGGAATCCATGCGGGCAATCTCGTTAAGCAGGTCGCCGCCTTGACTGGCGGCGGCGGAGGCGGCCGACCCGAACTGGCCCTCGCCGGGGGTCGGGATGCTTCGCGCCTGGACGAAGCGCTGGAGCTGGCGCGAAGCGTCGCCCAGCAGAGCCTGTCAGGCTGACCCATGGCCGATGAGAGCGAGGCAACCGACCAGCGCGACCTTCCGGTTGTCGTCATCGAAGGCGAGGATGATGTTGCTGCCGTCTGCGGGAAGATGGATGCGCGCTCCGAGCAGCAGATTGTGCTGTACGTCAAGCGCAACCAGGCCTTCCGCGACCCGCTGAGCTTTAACCGCGTGCGCCGGCACGCCTACCTGACCGGCAAGGAAGCCATCATCGTTTCGCCGTTACAGCCGGTCCGGGCCATGGCCGAAGGCTCAGGCATGGCCGCGTTCAGCACGGTGCGCGAGGCGGAACGGTGGGCAGGCGGCAGCGGCCGCCTGACTCTCTTCGGTCACGACCTCGAGCTACGTTGGTTCTCGCGGCGGGCGCTCGCGGCTGCTACCGGTATCGTCATTGTCGGAGTGGCCGCCGCAACGGCGGCGTTGCTCCTCGGCCCCAGCGCGAAGATCACGCTTCGGCCGGAGCTGACTCCGGTCGACGTGCAATCGTTCGATGTAAGGGCTGATCTCGATGCCGAGGGGGTAGACGTTGAGGAGGGCTTGCTACCGGCGAGGATCGCCGAACGGGATATAACGGTGGAACTCGCAGTCGAAACCACCGGCGACGGTTTCGTCGGCGATCAGCCGGCCAGCGGAGTGGTGACTCTCTTCAACAACAGCGAGGACGACGTCGTGGTGCCCGCCGGCCTGCAGGTCCAGACCCTCGACGGGGTGGTCTTCCAGACCACCGCCGAAGTCGAGATCCCCGCGGGCCAGGACCCCTTCCGGCCCGCAGAGGTGGTGGCCGTCGAGCCGGGCGAGGCCGGCAACGTCGATGTGCAAACAATCTCCGAAGTTATCGGTGGCCTCGCCGGCGACGTCGACGTCCTCAATAACGAACCGATGTCCGGGGGTACCAACCGTCCGGCCCGCCTTGTTACGCGGGAAGATGTGAACCGTCTGCAGGGCCTGGTCAGCGAGGTTGTGGCCCAGCGCGGCACGGAGTTGCTCAGCGAGGCATATGGGGAGGAAAGCGACGACGCGCGACTGATCGTGGACGGGACGTTCGACTCCCTGATTCTCAGCACGGAAGTGTCGCCCGAGGTGGATGGAGAAGGCGAATTCGTATTCGCAACTACTGTTGCTCGCGTCAGCGCGCTGACGGTGAGCTTCGACGACATCCAGACCTACGCGGCGGCAGCGCTTGAAGAGGGCATCGAAGACGGACTATCCGTTTCACCCGACACGATTACCTTCAACATTCTCGCGATCAACGAAATCTCGGAGACTCTCTCGACCGTCGACTTCTCGTTCCAGGCCAGCGGAATGTCGGGCACTACAGTCGACGCTGACGAGGTCAAGGACATTGTCAGCGGACGTACGCCTAACGAAGCTCGCGAGGCGCTGGCCGAGCGCTATCGCCTCCTGGCGCCCGCCGAGATCGATGTCACGCCGGGGGTTCTCAACTGGGTGTCCGGCTTCGACTTCAGGCTGGATGTCGAAGTAGAGACTGCCCCCTGACCTGATGCGCCTGTTAGCTGTCGACGTCGGCGAACGGCGGGTCGGGCTCGCCGTCTCCGACGCGGACGGCCGGTTCGCCGTCCCGCACAGCGTCATCGACGATCGCGATCTTGCCCGCTCGGCGGGTCGAGTGGCTGAAGTCATCCGCGAGGAGGCCATCGATCGGGTCGTCGTTGGCCTTCCCCTGTTGCCGTCGGGTGACGACTCGGAGTCGACCCGGCAGGCTCGTGCCTATGCGCAGAGTCTTGGCGCACAGATCGACGTTCCTCTAGAGTTCTTTGATGAGAGGCTCAGCACGTATGAGGCTGAATCCTCGCTCCGCCGGGCAGGCATCAACGCCCGCAAAGCCCGCAAGACCATCGACGCCCATGCAGCTGCGGTAATCCTGCAGTCGTACCTCGATCAGAATCGGAGTCTGTTAAGCAAGTGAACGTCGGCCTCGCCGCCGGTTCCGTCCTCGCTGTCGCACTGGTCCTGGGAGCCGTCTGGTTCTCGACTACTGGCACGTCCAGCATCCTCGAGGGCGATGATGACCCGGATGCCGTCAGCAGTCCGGGTGAGTCTATCGAGTTCACGGTTGACGAAGGCGAGAGCGTCAGTGCGATAGCTGACCGGCTCGAGGAGGCCGGAATCATCGAAAGCGCGCTGCGTTTTCGCGTGCTGGCCACGTTCACCAACCGCGGCGAAGCCATCCGCTCGGGCGAATACGACCTCCTCGCCGGTTCGACAGCGAACTCTGTGCTGACGGTCCTAACCACAGCGCCAGACGAGAACGTAATCGAGCTGACCATCCCCGAGGGCTGGCGCATCGAGGAGATGGCCGACAGGGTTGCTGAGCTAGGCATCGCAACGCGCGAGGAGTTCATCGCCGCTGCCTCGCGCCTCGACTACGACTTCGACTTTGTGGCCGCGCTCCCGGAGGGCACCACGAACCTCGAAGGCTATCTGTTCCCCGACACCTACAACATCGCGGTCGGCGCCTCGGCGGAGACCGTCGTCCTGCTGATGCTGCAAAACTTCGACCGCCGCGTCACCGACGAGATCAGGGCCGGCTTTGAGGCACAGGGCCTGACGCTTCATGAAGGTGTCACCCTTGCTTCGATAGTCGAGCGGGAGGCCGTGATTTCGGAGGAACGGCCGACCATTGCCGGCGTCTTCTTGAACCGTCTCGAGGCCGGCGACATTCTCGGCGCCGATCCGACCGTGCAGTACATCCTCGGCGGCGTGCCTGAGTCTGTGGCGGCCTTTGGCTACTGGAAGGTCGGCCTGACGCGTGACGATATCCAGATCGCCATCTCGCCTTACAACACCTACCTGAACGGCGGCCTGCCCCCGGGTCCGATCGCCGCCCCAGGCCTATCGGCCCTCGAGGCTGTCGCCTTCGCGCCGGAGACCGACTTCTACTTCTTCTATGCCTGCGGCGAGGACGGAGAACACGAGTTCAACGTCAACCAGGCTGATCACGACGCCGCCCAGGCTGCCTGCCTCGGCGGCTGACCAATCATGAAGCGGGTTGGCCTGATCGGCCATCCGGTCGCGCACTCGGTATCTGCGGCGTTCCAGCAGGCCGCGTTCGATTCGCTGGGCATGGACATCGCTTATGAAGCATGGGACACGCTGCCCGAAGGTCTGGAGCAGCGGATGGCCGGCATGCGTGACGAGGGTGTCGTGGGCGCCAACGTGACCGTGCCCCACAAAGAGAGCGTCATCCCCTTCCTCGAGATGGTCGAACAGGACGCCGCAACGATCGGCGCTGTGAACACCATCGTCCATCGGTTGGGGACGTTGGCTGGCCATAATACCGACGCGCTCGGCTTCAAGCTGGCCTGCGCAGCGGCCGGGATCGACATCGCCGCGCGCCCGGCGGTCGTAGTCGGCGCGGGAGGGGCCGCCCGCGCCATCGTCTACGCGCTCAGCGAGCTTGATCCACGCTCCATCCTTGTGCTCAATCGCAACGTCGATCGCGCCAGGAAGGTTGCGGTCGACTTCGGCGTCGGCTGCGACTCCCTCGCCGAGGCGCCGGCAAGCGTCTTCCGCACCGCGCGGCTGCTGGTCAACGCGACGTCGGTGGGTATGGCCGGCGGAGCGACGGGTACGCCGATCGACATCGCGCTCATCTCGCCGTCATGCACCGTGGTCGATATCGTCGCCAACCCGCTAGAAACCGAACTTGTCAAGCAGGCGCGCTCTGCTGGGTGCCAGGCCCTCGGCGGGCTGCCCATGCTCGTCTACCAGGGAGCTGAGTCGTTTCGATTGTGGACGGGCGCCGAACCGCCGTTGAAGATCATGATGGAGGCGGCTGAGCGCGCGACTTCGGAATCCTCCTCGCCGCAGATCTGACTTGATCAACGCTATCGTTGTGGGCGTCATCGTCATGGCGCTGCTCCTCACGGTAATCACCTACGTCCTGCTCCAGGAGGTGCGTGCCCAGCGCCACTGGCGAGGCCTCGTCAACAAGGGCGACGAAACGGCAATCCGGGCTCTCGTTGACGACGCGATGAACGTCTGGCGCACCGGCCGACCTCCGAAGGGCGTCTCGGTCTCCGTGTGGGGAGGAGTTCAGTCCGCCGAAGTCGTGTACGCCGACTCAAGGACAATGCGCCTGTCCACCTCGGCCGAGGCCCAGTACGCCGGGACGGGTGAGAACCGCTCAGAAGTCAGCTCACCATTGGATGAGGGACGCAAGATCTTCATGAAGCTGGCCGAGATGTGCCTTTATGACATACCCAACATCTACTTCTCGAAGCTGCAGATCGACGTCTACACGACCTTCCGCCACGAGAGCGGTTCGGCGACCCAGCGCTGCATTCTGACCGGCCTCGTCGACCGCAAGGAAGTCGGGCAGGTGGACTGGGAACGCGACACGCCCGAGGAGTTCCTGAAGCTGGTCGCCGCGAACTACAAGCTCGACACCCAGGGCCGGCCACAGCCCATCGAGCCGGTGCCGCTTGTAGGATCACCTGCATAATGTTGCGCTTCATCACGGCCGGTGAGTCTCACGGCAAGGGACTAACGGCCGTCATCGAAGGCATACCGGCCGGGCTTCGTCTCGGCGAGGAGGACATCGTCCCCGATCTGCGTCGCCGCCAGGGTGGGTACGGCCGCGGCGGCCGGCAGAAGATCGAGCGCGATCGTGCCGAAATCACCGCGGGCGTGCGCCACGGCTACACGCTCGGCAGCCCAATCGCCCTCTGGATTCAGAATCGCGACTGGGAGAACTGGCACGAGGTGATGGCAGTTGAGGCGATCGACGGTGAGGCCAAGCGCGTTACGCGGCTGCGGCCGGGCCATGCCGACCTCGCCGGCACGATGAAGTACGGCTTCGACGATGTCCGCCCTGTCCTTGAGCGGGCTTCTGCACGCGAAACCGCCGCACGTGTTGCTGTCGGGGCTGTTTGTCGCCGCTTCTTAGAGGAGTTCCGGATCGAGATCCACAGCCGCACCGTCGCAATTGGCGACGTGACCACCACCTGGCGATCCGAAGAGGATTGGGCTGCGGTCGAGGAGTCTGAGGTGCGCTGCTCGGATCCTGCCGCGAGTAAGCAGATGATCGAATCCATCGACCGCGCGAAGGAAGCCGGCGACACACTCGGTGGGACGTTCGAGATGATCGCCACCGGCCTCCCGATTGGTCTCGGCAGTCACGTCCAGTGGGACCGCAAGCTCGATGGACGGCTGGCGCAGGCGATCGCCAGCA
>DASTBR010000014.1:0-4161 GCA_035711945.1 Dehalococcoidia bacterium | reverse complement strand
AAGAAGTAGTCCTCAAACGTCCAGCGATACAGCGCGTCTCCGTGCTCCTCGCCAGTCAGACCGACCATCTCCTGGTAGCGCTGACGGACCTCGGCGTCGGAGAGCTGGCCTGCGCCCAGCTCGTTGGTCTCGTAGTTGATCGGACCGAAGAAGTCGTCGTGGACCCAGAAAACGCCGCTCTCGTAGAAGAGTTCGAGATGGCGGCGAGTGTTACGCGCGCCGATTCCGTGCCAGACAGACGTCAGTGCGGCGACGCTTTCGTTAGCGAACTCGATGGTCGCTACGGCAATGTCCTCGACGCGATCGTGCTCTGAGAAAAAGCGCGTCTGCGCGCTAACGCGGGTCGCCTCGCCGCAAAAGAAGCGCAGCATGTCCAGGTCGTGGATGCTGTGCTCGATCAGCGTCCCGCCGCCTGCCTGTTCGTAGTCGCCGCGCCAGCTGCTGGCGTACTGTCCGCTGACCGGGAAGTACTGGTCGTCACGGAAGACGCCCGTCATCAGGCGGCCCAGTTTCGGGTCGCTGGTCAGTTCTTTCAGCACGAGGAAGATCGGCGAGTGGCGCAGCACGAGCCCGACCTGGGCTGGTACACCGGCCGCCTCAACCGCCTCAGCCATCTGGCGTGCCTCCGCCAGGTTCGGCGCCAGCGGCTTTTCGCAGAAAATCGCCTTGCCGGAGGCAGCAGCGGCCAGGACAAGGTCCTTGTGCTGCGCTGTCTGCGTGCAGATGAACACGGCATCGAGGTCGGGTGACTCGACGACTTCGGCGGCATTGGTCGTCCAGCGGTCGACGCCGGCCAGGCCCGCGAAGCGCTCGGCACGCTCGGAGTCGAGGTCGCAGACGATCTTGTACTCGGCGTCGATCATCTCGCGGCGAATCATTCCGCGGATGTTGCGGGAGTGGAAGGTGCCTATGAAGCCGCAGCCGATCAGGCCAACCCGTGTCGTCATGGCGCTTCAAGGCTGTCCCAACGGATGGCATCCGGCAAGCTGAGATCCGATATGTGGGTAAAGCCGATCACACTGGAAGGCAAGCGCGCGGCTCGAGTCGTTCCTTGCCCGCCAGATCAGCTCTGGATCTGCGGCGGCCGGTGACTATCCCAGTAGGCGAACGCCGCTATCGCCATACCCATCAACGCGAGGCAAGCGAGCCCAAGCACCCAGTGGGTCGAAAAGGCGACGATGGTCAGGATCAGCCAGACGATGAAGGCAGTGAGGACGACCAGCGGCCAGAAGAGCACGCCCATGACCGCGCCCAGCACCGCCCACAGCTCCTCCCACCAGTGCGGCTCGCGGCTCGGGCCCTGGTCGTAGTACATGGCAAGGCGAGTATAGGTTCGCCTGTCCAGCCCTTAGCCTTGGAGCATGGCCGACGCCCCTGACGTCTTCAAGGCGATTGACAAGAACGACAGGCGGCGACTGAAGAGCATCCTGTCGAAGGAACCGGCTCTGGCCGAGGCACAGAACGAGCAGGGCATCAGCGCCATCCTCTACGCGCGTTACCGATCAGCCGACAAGGCGGTCGAGGCACTGCTAGCGGCGAAGCCTCAACTCTCCATCTTCGAGGCGGCGGCCGTCGGCGATGTCAAACGCATCGAGGAGCTGCTAGAGACCAACCGCAGCCTCGTCGAGTCCTACACGCCCGACGGCTTCACCGCCCTGCATCTCGCCTCGTTCTTCGGCCAGCCGGAAGCGGCGAGGGTGTTGCTGGAGCACGACGCGCCGATCAATGCCGTCGCCGCCAACGAAATGAAGGTCACGCCACTGCACAGCGCCATCGCCGCCAACGATGCCAAGATCAGCCGCCTGCTGATCGAGAACAACGCCGACATTAACGTCAACCAGGCGTTGGGCTACACCCCACTCCACGAAGCTGCGCAGAACGGCAACGAGGAGATCACGCGCATGCTTCTCGAGAACGGCGCGGACACGAAGGCAAGGCTGGAAGACGGTAAGACCCCTGCCGAGCTCGCGAAGAAGCATCGCCATGCCAACCTGGCTAAGGTGATCATCGAGTTTGAGCAGTGACGGTCGAGGAGCACCGCCACCAGTGGCGGACAGCGCCGGAGAACTCGGAACTGCGCATGCGCGCTGTGCAGGAGCACGGCAACCGCCATGCTTCCTGCGATTGTCACCCTGAAGAGCTGGCCGACATGCCGATCTTCGTCTGCGAGTGCGGCCTGATGGTCGCCTGGCCGGATACTCCGTACTTCACGGGCAGCGGTGCTGCCGACTTCTAACGCGCTGTTTGACGGGCGGATGGCCGGCGAATGATCCTTCGCCTTACGGAGGGTCTGCCCGATGAAATTCGGTATCACCATGTTTCCCGCGGACTTCGCCATGGATCCCGTCGAGCTCGGCCGAGCGGTCGAGGAGCGCGGCTTTGAGTCGCTCTGGTTCCCGGAGCACACGCACATCCCAACGAGCCGCAAGTCACCCTGGCCGGGCGGGCCTGAGCTACCGCGCGAGTACTACCACACTCACGACCCCTTCGTTGCGCTGGCCGCGGTCGCCGCTACGACGACCAGCCTGAAACTCGGCACGGGCATCTGCCTCGTGGTCGAGCGTGACCCGATAACGACGGCCAAGGAGGTCGCCAGCCTCGACCTGCTGTCGAACGGACGCTTCCTCTTTGGCATCGGCGGCGGCTGGAACCTCGAGGAGATGGAGAACCACGGGACGGACCCCGACAGGCGCTGGAAGCTGATGCGGGAGCGCGTCCTGGCTATGAAGGAAATCTGGGCGAACGACGAGGCCGAATTCCACGGCAAGCATGTCGACTTCGACCCGATCTGGTCGTGGCCCAAGCCGGTGCAGAAGCCCCACCCGCCGATCTACGTCGGCGGAGGCGGGCCACACACCTTCCAGCGCGTCGTCGACTACGGCGACGCCTGGCTGCCGATCCTGGCCCGCGTCCAGGGCAGCGTGAAGGATCGCATCGACGAGCTGAACCGCATGGCCGCCGAGAAGGGCCGCGGGCCAATCCCGGTAACGGCCTTCGGAGCGCGACCAGACCCGGCGACGTTCGAGGAGTACGAGGCGGCCGGCATCGAGCGCTGCGTCCTCTGGCTGCCACCCGCACCGGCTGACGAGGTCATGCCGGTGCTCGACCGGCATGCGGAGCTGATGAACAAAGTCGCGGTCTAAGGATGGGCGGATGCAATATGCCCCTACGCACAACGCTTCCTCTGGCCGCTAACCGGCGTAATAAACCGCGAGCGGGAGAACGACGCCGAGCAGTAGCATGCCGGCGATCAGCGGGGGCTCGAACGAGCTTGCCGTGGTCCGCCGCAGGTCAGTCCACTTGCGCAGGGCCATGTGCAGCTGTCCAGCGACGAAGAGGGACAGCGCCGGCACGATCGCCACGCAGAGCGTCAACCAGAGCGGCCAGCCCAGGACAATGCCAAGGACTACCCCCCAGATCGGCGACGAGAGCAGTAGCGTGAAGACGGGCACAAAGAGTGTGTCCTCGACCCGCTTGACGACGCCGACGAGCCGGTCCGTCGTGTCGTCGGCAGCTGCCGCGCGCGGCAGGCTCGTTGCACGTTCGGGCGCCTCTATGCTCACGCCCCCAGCATCGGCCTTCTCAGTGGGCGAATCCATGCTCAGGGCGCCTGTGCGGCGAGATCCTTACCGTTTCTTAACCGGCTTCGTCGAGGAGGACCATGTTGTTGCGATGCACCAGCTCGGCGCCGTAGTCGTGGCCGAGGATGCCCGCGATGTCAGTTGAGCGTTTGCCGCAGAGCTGCTGTGCCTCGCCGTCGCCGTAGTTGGCGATGCCGTAGCCGATCCGCCTGCCGTCCCCGTTGACGATCGTCACGGTGTCGCCGCGGGCGAATGCTCCGCGCACCTCTTTGACGCCCGCCGGCAGCAGGCTCTTGCCCTGCCTTTGCAGGGCGTTCGCGGCGCCACCATCGACCACAAGCTGGCCGCGGGCCGAAAGCCCGGCGAGCAGAAAGCGTCGCCGTCCCTCGACGCGGCTGACCCGCGCGGGGAAGAGCGTCCCAGTCGCCTCCCCGCGGGCGGCGCGGCTCAATGCGTCGGGGTCGTGGCCGCTGGCGATGACAACTTCTGTGCCGCTGGCCGTGGCGAGGCGCGCGGCCTCGACCTTGGTGGCCATGCCGCCGGTGCCGCGCTCGGCGGCCGACCGTTTCTCGACCAGGGA
>DASTBR010000013.1:0-3382 GCA_035711945.1 Dehalococcoidia bacterium | reverse complement strand
GAAAACAACGACCTCGTTGTCCGTCAGGAGGCACGTCAGCTCAACCCGCTCAAAGCCCTCAGGCCCAAGAAACGTCCGCGCCACCAATCCGTAGCCCGGAAAGTCCTCGTTGAAGCGGCCCGGAGTTCCGAAGACGAAATTCCCCAGCGAATAGAGGACGGGCGTCCCCTCAACAAATTCGAGGCCCTGTTCAACGTGTGGATGATGGCCGATTACAAGGTCGTACCCCGCCTCGGCCAGCTTGCGCGAGTAGAACAACTGACTGCGGCTGAGCCCCGAGTAGTTCTCGCCCCAGTGCACGTAGGCCACGACCCAGCGTGCGCCGGCCTCCCGCGCTCGCTCGAGCCCAGCTGCCACCGAGTCCTCGCGGAGGATTGCGGGCCCGGGCTCATCCTCCCCGCCGTAGCCCGCCACGTCCTCAGTGAATGCGACCACGCCTAGCGTCCCATGCGGCGTCTCGATCAACCGCGGCGCTCCTGCTTCGTTGCTGTCGCGGCCGGAGCCAAACGCCTCAATCCCCGCGTCCGCCAGGTGCTCCAGGGTATCCAGCGCGCCATCCGGTCCACGGTCGAGGGTATGGTTGTTGGCCGTGCCCACCGCGTCGAAGCCGACGCTGGCCAGCGCCCCCGCAGACTCAGGTTCGGCGTTGTAGTGGAACTGCTGATCCTCGTTGTACTGCTCGCTGATCTCGGTGATCGGACCCTCAGCGTTGCCGATTGTGTAGTCGGCCTCCAACAGGCCGCCGACCTGCTCGAACGGCCACTCGTAGCCGAACTCGTCGAGGAACGGCTGGGCCGCGTCGCCGAGTAGGATGTCGCCGACCCAGACGGTTTCGTGAAAGTCGCAGGGCTCAGTACAGGGCGCATTACTGTCGTCGGTCGGTTCTGAATTGGCATTTGAGCCGCATGAGCCGAGGAAGATCAGCATTAGACCAGGGACGAAAGCTCTCGTTAGCGGCTTCACGCTGATATCCTGCATGACCTAGCGATAGAGAGATTTCCGGAGGACACCGTGACCATCAGCAAGCAAGAACTGGCCGACGGCATTCGTTTCGCAGGCCAGCGTGCCGCCACCGCAGCCCGCTACACCAAAGACTGGGATCACCAGCTGGCTCACAAGTGGACGACTCGCGATGCCTTCAGCCACGTTGCCTCTACGTCCGGCGGCTTGCCAATGCTCGCCCCCATGGTGATGGGTGGCCAGCTCGGAAGCGTGACCGTCGACCAGGTCGCGCAGATTAACGACCAGAACATCTCCGGCCTCGCCGGGAAGTCAGACGACGAGATAATCCAGGCGATCATCGACGGCCAGGAAGCCTCGGCGAAGCACGTCGAAGGCATGGACGACGCCCAGCTCGCGCAGGAGATCACCCTGGGTCAGTACCAGATGCCCGTGGCCGACCTGATCGCACAGATCTGGATCAACCACCAGCTGGCCCATACCTATGAAGCCAGCGCCCGCTGGCCCCTCGCCTAAGCCCGCCAGACGATCGCGTCCTCGCCGCTGATCATCGTCTGCAACGAGAACATCTCGATCCGCCACGGCGTGATCTTGAGCACGCCCCAGCGCGGGTCGCTCAGTCCCTCCTGCCAGATCATTCCCGGGTCATAGCCATATGGCTGCGGCAGGCTCTTCAGCAGGTTCCAGATCCGCTCGCCTTCCTTCGGGTCCTTCACCCACTCGGCCCTCGCGTCGACGTAGACCTGTTCGTGGTTGGGGTCCCAGTAGCTTAGCGAGACGTAGGGGTTGCCCGCCAGGTGCTTCGCCTTCAAGGAGTTCGGGTCTGTGGCGATCCAGCCCGTAGTGCCTTCCCAGACGGGATGCAGGATCCGCGTCCGCGGGCGTCCCTTGCTGTCCACGGTGGCCACCGTGCACCAGACCGTCCGTTGGACGCGGCGCATGAACTCCTCTTCGATCTCGGCGAACGAGCTAACTTCCACGTTCCCTCCCTTGCTACAGGCTGGCGGCTGGCGCATAAGATAACCCGTTCAGAGGAGGCAGAGAATGCGCATCGGACTCTCGGTCGGCGCTGGCGCGACGACTTCAATCGACGACTTCATCGGTCAGGTCAAGCGGGCCGAGGACCAGGGCTACGCCTCGGCCTGGGTCGCCAACATCTTTGGTTTCGATGCCATAAACGTCCTCGCCCTGGCCGGGCGTCAGACCAGCCGCATCGAGCTCGGCACGGCCGTCGTCCCCAGCTTCCCGCGACATCCCGTGGCTATCGCCCAGCAGGCGCTGACAACGCAGGCCGCAAGCAGCGGCCGTTTCAACCTGGGCATCGGCCTCTCCCACAAGATCGTCATCGAGAACATGCTCGGCATGTCTTACACCAACACCGCCGACCACATGCGTGAGTACCTCTCCGTGCTGCGCCCGCTTCTTAATGGCGAGCCCGCGAGCTTCAGTGGCGAGCACTATCGCGTCAACGCCGGGCTGCAGATGGCCGGCGCCTCACCGGTACCCGTTCTCGTTGCCGCGCTTGGACCGCGCATGCTCAAGGTCGCAGGCGAGCTCGCCGACGGCACCCTCACCTGGATGACTGGCCCGAAGACCCTGCGCGACCACATCGTCCCGACGATCCGCGCCGCGGC
The DNA here is from genome assembly GCA_035711945.1 of Dehalococcoidia bacterium. Classification (GTDB taxonomy): domain Bacteria; phylum Chloroflexota; class Dehalococcoidia; order WHTO01; family WHTO01; genus DASTBR01. Next base: position 788 of record DASTBR010000013.1, on the reverse strand, counting down.
CCGCGCCGCAGGTCGCCCCGAGCCGCGCATCGTCGCCAGCCTGGTCATCTCGCTAACCAACGATCCCGAGGGCGCAAAGGCCAAAGCGAGTGAGGGCCTGAAGATCTATGGCACGCTGCCGTCCTATCGCGCCATGCTCGACCGCGAGGGTGCTCCCAACCCCGGCGATGTCACGATCGCCGGCGACGAAAAGGCGTTGGACGCCGGCCTCAAGCAGCTCGAGGAAGCAGGCGTCACGGAGTTCGCCGCCTCTCTCTTCCCGACGGACGAGGGCGCCATCAAGCGCACGTCGGAGTACCTGCAGAGCCGCCTCTGATTACCGATCGGCCAGGACTGCCGATATTCCCGGTAGGGACAGGCTTACAGCTGGCATCAACGCGTCAATAAATTGGTCTGGTCGGTAGCCTGTCCCACCCACCACCTCCCTGGCCCTCACGCTTGCGAGTCACGCACAGCGCGCGTTCCGATATCCTTCTCTTACCCGCTCCGCCACTCCGTGGGAGGTCCCTTGCGAGCTGTCCAGTACGTAGCCCCGCGCACCCTTGACGAGGCGGTCGCTGCCCTGGCCGAAGCCGGCCCGACGGCCCGCGTCCTCAGCGGCGGGACCGACATCATCATCCAGGCCCGCGAGGGCCGCAAGGACGTCTCCGTCTTCGTCGATGTCAAGAAGGTGCCCGAGACGATGGCCGTCACCGTCGACGACGAAGGCCTGACGATCGGCGCCTCGGTCCCCTGCGCCGAGCTTTATGAAAACCCGCAGATCGTCAGCCGCTACCCTGCCCTCATCG
>DASTBR010000012.1:0-7127 GCA_035711945.1 Dehalococcoidia bacterium | reverse complement strand
GGCCGTCGATGGCGAACATCGCGCCGTTTCCGCCGTTGAAGGCATGCTCGCCGACGTCCGGCATCTGCTCAAGCTGTACGACCTCACGGTAGAACTTGCCCAGGACGTCGGGCTGCTCACTCGTGATGTTGACGATTATTTGGTCGCTCTTCATGCGATCTCCTTTCGTGGTTCATCTGTTCTAATCCCTTGCCGGACTTCTGTCAAACTTTTGTTCGAAAGCGTCAATATCTGTCGCCAGCGCGACCCATCCTCATCCTGTGGCCGGCAGGCATCACTTGTCTCCTTTCCCGGCCTGCTGGCCACTGCAAGTCATGACTTCAGCCACAACCGCTCGGCCGATCGCTGGTCGGCGCCGCAGGTACATCCCCTTTGTAGTTGCCTGCCTTAGGCAGGCGGCGCTTCGAATCCACGGTTGGTTGCTGCCTGCGATTGCGCACTCCGGTCAAAAAACGACATTCGAAGAAACCCGACATACGAATGGTGATCGAATCTACGGCTTGCCGCCGGAAGTGACATACGAATGCCAAAATCGACATTCCAATAGGGCGGAGGCGCTTGCCGATACCTCCGTCCTCATTGACCCGCCAGTCGCTAAGCTTGTTGGTGAAAACTCTTCAACAACGCTGGCGATAATCTCTCCCCAGCACCCACCCGGCGGGCCCGAAACTTCAATTCGTCGTCGCCCGCTCTCAGAAAGGCGGACCAACGATGAAAGTCGTTTTCCTCGAGGAGGTTCCGGGCAGTGGCTACCCCGGCGATGTCAAGGACGTCGCCAATGGCTACGCCCGCAACTACCTCCTCCCGAGAAAGCTGGCGACGGTAGCCAACAAGCAGAACCTGGACAAGGCGGAGAAGCTGGCCGAGGCAGAGTCCAGGCGCCAGGAGAAGCTCGACCACGACGCTTCCGGCATCGCCGGGAAGCTCGACGGCCAGACTCTCACCTTCATTGCCCGGGTGGGCGACCAGGGGCGGCTGTTTGGCTCAATCACAGCCGGCGACATCGCCGAAGAGGCGACAAAGCTGGCGGGCGAGGAGGTCGATAGGCACAAGGTTCACCTGGGCGAGCCGATCAAGGAGATCGGCCCTCGCAACGTCAAGATCCGCCTCACCCGCAACATCGAGATCGAGGTGATCGCCGACGTCAGGCCGCACGACGAGAGCGTCGCGCCGAGCGAGCTAACCATCGAAGAGGTTGCCGCCGCGGCGACCGCCGAGATCGAGGCCGCGCCGGAAGCCGACGTCGAGGACAGTCCGGAGATAGCCGCAGTGGCCGAAGGCGAGGAGCCGGAAGCCATAGCGGAAGCCCAGGCCGAGGTTGAAGAAGCACCTGCCGCTGAGGAAGCGGTCGAAGCCGAGTCAACCGAGGAATCAGAAGACGAAACGGAGACGAAGGAAGAAAGCTAGGCGCTCCTCGGCGCGAGAGCTCGAACCCTCCGTCCCACCAGACGGAGGGTTTTCATTTGAGGAACGGTTCGAGGGATCAGGAGGCTGCCCTTGGCCCTTAGCGTCCGTTACCCCGCCGACCCCGCCCAGGAACGCCTCCTCCCCCACAGCCCGGAGGCCGAGGAGGCCGTGGTCGCCTCGATCCTTGTTGATGACGAGGCCATCTTCCACGTAGCCGACATTCTTTCGCCCAACGACTTTCATCGGGCGAAAACCCGCATCGTCTACGAAGCCTGCCTCAACCTGCTCGAGTCCCGCGAGCCGATCGATCAGATCAGCGTTGCCCGCGAGCTGGCCCGAGTTAACCGGCTCGAGGAGGCCGGTGGCCTCACCTACCTCTCTCAGCTTGTCACGGAGCTGCCGACGTCGATCGGCGTCGAGCACTTCGCGCGCATCGTCGCCCGCGACGCCATCTACAGGCACCTCATCACAGCCGCGGGCAAGATCGCCGAAAAGGCCTACCAGGGCGGCCCCGATGTCGACGAGGTCCTCGGCGAGGCGGAGGGCCTGCTCCTCAGTGTCCGCGGCGCCGACTCAGTCAAAGACTTCATTCACATCAAGAAGCTTCTCGCCAGCTACCTCGAGGAAGTGGGCGAAGAGCATGAGGCGCGTCGCACGGTCAAGACCGGCTTCGCCGATCTCGACCAGCTGCTCGGCGGACTCAAGCGCTCGGACCTCGTCATCCTCGCCGCCCGGCCCAGCCTGGGTAAGTCGAGCCTGGCCCTGAACATCGCCCGCAATGCCGCTGTCAACCAGCACGCACGAGTCGCCGTGTTCTCGCTCGAGATGGCCGCCGAGCATCTCGCTCAGCGCCTGCTGTCAGCAGAGTCCGGCGTCGACTCGGCCACCCTGCGTCTGGGACTGGTGAATGAGGCACAGGAGCGCCGCATCAGCAACGCCATGGGCGTGCTCTCCGAAGCCGACATCTACTTCGACGACACATCGGTGATGTTCGTCTCGGCGATGCAGGCCAAGGCCAACCGGTTGATGCTCCAGACGGGCCTCGACCTGATCGTTGTCGACTACCTGCAGCTGATGCACGGCGGCGGCGTCAGCAGCGATCGCCAGCAGGACAACCGAGTGCAGGAGATCAGCTTCATCTCGCGCTCGCTGAAGCAAATGGCCCGCGACCTCGACGTGCCGGTGCTGGCCTGCGCCCAGCTGTCGCGCGCGGTCGAGATGCGCCCCAGCCATATCCCGATGCTCAGCGACCTCCGCGAGAGCGGCAGCATCGAGCAGGACGCCGATGTCGTCATGTTCATCTACCGCGAGGACCGCTACGTCACCAAGGACGAGTGGGAGAAGGAGCACCCGGAGACCGCGACCGAGTACCCGGCCGGCGTCGCCCAGATTATCGTCGCCAAGCACCGCAACGGGCCGGTCGGCAAGGTCAACCTGCGCTTCCGCGAGAAGCTCTCGCGCTTCGAAGACTTCCTCGTCAGGGACGCTGACTGGTGAGCGACGCCGGCCCCCTCTTCCCGCCCAACTCCGAGGTGACGCCGATCCCCAACGGCTTCTTCTCGCACGTCCTGCCCGAGCTGAAGGACGCCGACCAGGTGCGTGTGATCCTTCACGCCTTCTACGCGATCCGTTGCAAGCGGGTCTTCCCACGCTTCGTCACCAGGCGCGAGTTGACCAGCAACGAGCCTCTGCTGGTTGGCCTTGGCGAGGACGGTCCGGCGAGGGTCGAGCGCGCGATAGACGGCGCCCTGGCTCAACAGGTGCTTGTCTCCGTGCAAACGACCGCCGAGACCCTTCTCTTCATCAACGACGAGCAGGGCCGCCGCTCAGCGACTCGGGTGCGCGCGGGAGAGTTGTCGGTGGCGCCGGCTGCGCCGCCGGAGCCGCTGCCTTCAGGCGAAGGCGGGACGCTGGTTGAGCTCTACGAGGCGAACTTCGGCGCGCTGACACCGCTGATCGCCGAGCAGATCGCGGACGCGCAGCAACACTACCCGGCTGAGTGGTTGCCGAAGGCGATGAAGCTGGCTGTCGCGGCGAACGTGCGCCGCTGGAACTACGTAATGGCGATCCTGGATCGCTGGCAAAACGAGGGAATAGATGTCGATGAGGAAACTGGACGAGATCCTGAAAGCGACCGCCTCTGGCAGCGCTACGTCCGGGCCCGCGGTCCGCGCTAACGGCGCCGTTGTCGACGAAACCGGGGACGACGGACCGGCCTGCGACGTCTGCGGCGGGGCTCGATTTGTACGTCGCGAGCTGGCCATCGATGATCCTGACTTCGGGCGCGCCTTTCCCTGCGTTTGTATCGGCGAGGAAAAGGCCGAGGAGCGGCTCGCTCGCCTGCAGCGCTACAGCAACCTCGGGCCCCTGGTTCGCCTGACCTTCGAGAACCTTATTCCCCAGGGCCGCTCGTCCAACCCGGCTGACCAGCAGGCTTTTGGCCACTGCGTCAAGGCGGCGAGAGACTTCGCCACCTTCCCCGAGGGCTGGCTGGTGCTTTGCGGACCCAGTGGCGCCGGCAAGACTCACCTCGCGGCGGCGATCGCCAACAAGGCACTCGAGGGCGGCAGGGCCGCACTCTTCGTCGTCGTCCCCGATCTTCTCGACCACCTGCGTTCGAGCTACAGTTCTGACGCGGAGATGGGTTACAACCAGCTCTTCGAGCAGATCCGCAGCGCCCCGATTCTCGTCCTCGACGATCTCGGCACGCAGAACATGACTGGCTGGACGCAGGAGAAGCTCTTCCAGCTGATAAACCACCGCTTCAACTCGCAGCTGCCAACGGTCGTTACGACGAATCAGCGGCCGGCTGAGCTCCCCGAGCGTATGCGCACGCGACTCACCGACACGTCACTGGTGCGGCTCTTCGAGCTCGAACAGTCAGGACTTTGGGACTACAACGAGCTCAGCACCCTCGACCTCCCCCTGCTGCGCAACATGACATTCCAACGCTTCGACCCGCGCGGCGTGGGTGGGCTGGTCGAGGAGTCCACGCGTTACCTGCAGGAGGCGCACCGCCAGGCCCTGCGCTTTGCCGAGCAGCCCGAGGACTGGCTCGTTTTCGTCGGCGAGCACGGCAGCGGCAAGACCCACCTTGCCGCCGCCATCGCCAACCACCGCCGGGAAAAGGGCGACAGCGTCCTCTTCCTGGTCGTCGCCGACCTGCTCGACCATCTGCGTCAGAGTTTCAACCCGCAGGAGGCGATCCCCAACAACCATGAGCTTTTCGAGCGGGTACGGACGGCGCCGCTTCTCGTCCTCGACGACCTCGGCGCCCAGAGCCAGAGCCCATGGGCGGACGAGAAGCTCTATCAGCTGATCAACTTCCGCTACAACGCGCGCCTGCCCACGGTCATCACGACCAGCATGCGGACGCAGGAGATGGACAAGCGCATCCTCTCGCGGGTCACAGACCCGGCCCTGAGCACCATCCTGCCGACGGGCCGCTTCGACTTTGGTGGCGGCCGTGCTCCCGACCCAAGCGAGCGGCCGCGCCGCGGCCGCCCCCGCAAGACGTAGTGCCGACACTGCCTCATGTAGGGCGTATTGCATCCGCCCGCGTCCGGGCCTGACCTACGTGTTAACCGGCCAGTTATCGATACCCGAGAAGTCCACTCCCGGCTTGGCGACCATCATGTAGAAGATCGCCAGCAGCATCAGCCAGAGGATGCCGTTCGAGATTCTCAGGAGCGGCTTGCTGAGCTCCGCGTTGAGCTCAGGCGGAACGCCTGGCCCTGGAGCTTCTTTCGCAAGACGGTTCAGTTTGAACAGTGCTGGCTGCTGCACGATTGTCGCCCCAACCAGCGCGACGACCAGCAGAGTAATCGACGCCGTCAGCCAGGTGTTCTCAGCAAAGTCCCACTCTTGATAGATCGCCAGTCCGAGGCCAATCAGTCCCGCCCCAAGGAAGCCGATGCCGGACAGGCCGTCGAAGATATTGGCGTAGCGCAGACACGTCCTTGCAGTGTCCAGCCCCGAAGCTCCGGCAGCTGCCCGCATCATCATCGGGAAGCCCACCATCCCGGCGAAGCCGAGGATCACGAAGAAGATGTGGAACATCTTGATGAACTCGCCGGTGTTGGCCATCCTTCCGATCCTAAAGCCGCTGCCGCAGGCCGATCAGGTGTTGACGGGCCAGTGGTCGATGCCGGCGAAATCGACGCCGGGCTTGGTCACCATCAGGAAGAGGACGATCAGCATGGCCAGCGTGAGCAGATTCGGCGTGATGAACTGCAACGGCTTCTTGAACTCCGCCGTTAGCTCCGGCGGCACTTCTGGCCCGGGCGCCTCGTTGGCCAGCCGGTTGAGCTTCCTCAGTCCAGGCCGCAGGATTGCGATCGAGCCGACGACGGCGACCAGCCAGATCGTCGCGGAGATGTTCAGCCAGGTGTTCTCGCCGAAGTCCCAGTCCTGGTAGACCGAGAGCCAGAGCCCAAGCAATCCACCGATCACGAACCCGGGAAAGGCAAGGTTCTCGAAGACGAAGCCGAACTTCAGTGCGCTGCGCACAAAACTGAGGTCAGTGCTGCGCGCCGCCATCGGCATGATGACGTGGAACCCGATGGCGCCGCTGAAGCCGATGATGATCGCCAGGATGTGCGCCAGCTTCAGCAACTCTCCGAAGTTCATTCCTCTCCTCCGAAACGGCTAAACCTGCTGCCAGATGTGGACACCCTTGGCGTCTTCGTGCTGCGTCACCCGGCCAAGTTCTTGCAGGTACTCCAGGTGCGCCAGGGTCTCGCTGACCGCTGCCCGCTGCATCCACGGCTCGAAGTCGGCAAGCCTGCCGGTTGTCCAGACGACGCGGCTGGCTACCTCGTAGGCCGTGGCGCCGTCGTCGCCCACACAGCGCACCATCTCATCGAGGCGCTCCTCGTGGTGGGCACGGATCTCGGCCACGCGCTTCTTCAGCTCCTTGATGTCGAACTCGTGCGCCGGGAGGACGTACTCGACATCGAGGTCCTCGACCGTCTTCAGCGAGCGCATGTAGTCGCCGAGCGGGTTGTCGGCCGACTGAGCGTGCTTGCCGACGTTCGGCGTGATGGTCGGCAGGATGTGGTCGCCAGTCAGCAGGATCTTGCGGTTCGGCTCGTAAAGACAGATGTGGCCGGGCGCGTGTCCCGGCGTCCAAACAACTTCGAAGTCAAAGTCCCCGACCTTGATGTGCTCGCCGCCCTGGAGGACGGTGTCGGGACTGGTCACAGAGACCTTGTCGAGCATGCCCATTGAGCCGCGCGCCATGTCGCCCGAGCTATCGATCGGAACACCGTGGCGGTGCATGAAGCCGCGCATCTCATTCACAAGCTCATCCGGGTGGATGTAGCGGCTGTCGATGAACTCGGCCTCGCGAGCGTGCATCAGGACCTCGCAGCCCGACTCCTCTTTGACGCGCCCTGTGAGACCAAAGTGGTCCGGATGGACGTGCGTCAACGCGAGCTTGGTGACGTCCCTGATCGAAAGGTCGTGCTGGCCGAGCCCGTCCTCCAGCGCTTCGTGTGCGACGTCGGTATTCCAGCCATTGTCGACGAGCAGCACGTCGCCGTTGCTCGAGATGGCGTAGGGCAGGACGTAAGGCAGGGTCTTGATCCAGCGAGGCTTGTTCCCAAGGTCCTTCCGCCACTTCCGAGCGTCCTCGTAGGAGATCTGCGGGAACGGGGTCAACAGTTGATAAACGCCTTCGAGGATTTGCATTCGGAGTCCTTTTCACAAGCTCGCCTTCG
>DASTBR010000011.1:0-10238 GCA_035711945.1 Dehalococcoidia bacterium | reverse complement strand
CATCCCAAGTGAAGTACGTGGCGAAATTACCCTCTACGAAATTCAGCTCACGCGTCTCCAGAACGACCGCTTCGCCGGCGCCGCAACGTGGACCTACGACCCACGCAACACCTTCGCTGGCGACCCCCAGGTCCTGCCTTTTGGACGCGAGCTGCAGGCGGTCATGGAGCCGGCCCTCGAAGCCGGCGCAGCGGGCTTCGTGGGCGTCCTCAACGGTTACCCGGGAGACTCCTTCAGCTACTACGTCCCCTACGACGCCGTCGCCCGACCAATCCCCGGCGTCTGGATCAGCGAGAGTAGCGGCCGGCGGCTCAAGCAGCTGCTCGCCGCGGGTCATGTGACGGCCCACCTCATCGTCGACGCCAGGACCGAGGCGGCAACGACCTACAACATCGTCGGCGAGCTACCGGGCGCTGACGACGAGGTCGTGATCATCGGCACTCACCACGACGGGCCCTGGGCCTCCGCCGTCGAGGATGCCTCCGGCATGGCTCTCGTCCTCGCCCAGGCCGCCTACTGGTCGCAGATCCCCGCTCCAGAGAGGCCGCACGTACTCCTGTTCCTTGTCAACTCCGGTCACATGTACGGGGGCGCCGGCGTTCACGCATTCATTGAGCAGCACAAGAGTGAGCTGGGTCGAGTCGTGCTCGAAGTCCATCTCGAGCACGCCGCAGCCGAGTTCACGGAGAAGGACGGCATCCTCGCCGCCACCGGCGAGCCCGAGCCGCGCTGGTGGTTCACCAGCCGCATCCCCGAGCTTGAGCAAACCGTCCGCGAGGCCATCGAAGCTGAGGACCTCCAGCGTTCGATGATCTTACGGCCGGACATCTTCGCGCCCTATCCGACGACGGACGGCGGCCCCTTCCACGCCGAGGGCGTCCCGCTCGTCAACTACCTGACCGCGCCCTTCTACCTCTTCGACGCCATGGACACGATGGACAAGATCCACCGCGCAAGCCTCGTCCCCATCACCCGCGCAGCTGCCCGCATCGTCGAGTCGACCCGCGGGACCAGCGCCACCCAGATGCGCACCGGCATCGTCGAAGGGGCTCGCGCCTAAGATCGCCTCCCAGAGCGCTTCGCGAGGTGCCACAATGACCGCCGGGGAGTCCGGCAATGGCACGCGACTGTACGGCCGAGGAGGAACGCCTCACCGAGCTCGAGTGGGAGGTTGAGGTGGAGTGGGCCCGCCACGCTGAGGTCTTCAAGGCCGAGGACGACGCCGCCATAAAGGTCTCTGACGTCAACGCGCAGATAGAAGGCGTCGATTCGGACATCGAGGGCAGCACGGCGGCGCGTGAAGCTCTACAGTCCTCCATCGACCAGATGGAGACCGCGAACGAGCCCAGCAGGCGCCGCCACGACGACTTCTCGAATGGCGTCGTCGACCTTCGACTCGCCAAAGAACGACTTGAAACGGAGCGCGCTCGCGCCGAAAGCGACGAGGAGCGCGCACGGATCGACGGCAAGATCGGAGCGACCGAAGCAGCAATACTCCAGCACGAAGAGGGGCTAAGACAGATCCGCGCGGGGCTTGAGCAGTACGACCAGGCGCTGGAACAGGTGCGCGGGCAACTCCAGGTCCACGCCGACGAGGTCGATCGGCTGGAAACTCAGCGCCAGGGCCTTAGTGAGGATCTGCGTTACGCCGAGCGCGAGTACGAGATCGCGAAAGACCGCGCACGCCATGCCCAGGCCGATGTCGACCGTGCCCAGGAAGCGGTCAACCGCCAGCGCGAGAGGGTCGAAGAGTGTCACGAGCAGCGCCGCCAGGAAGAAGACGAAGAGAGCGAGCGCGCCGAGGCCGGCCCCGATGACTCCGGCGGCCGCTGGTTCCCCGCCTAGTCCAGTTAGCCCTGGCTGGACAGACGGTCCTAGGATCGATCTGCGAGCCGGCAGCGGTTCGCTGGCCGGCCCAGCTTCTGCGCAGCGCCAAGCGCGCTGCGCCAGGGAGGCGCTAAATGGCCGACCAACCCACACAACGGTACCTCGTAGTCGCCAACCAGACAGCCCAGAGCCCGGAGCTCATCAGCGAGCTCAAACGCCTGGCCGCCGAAAGCCCGTCCGAATTTGTCCTCCTGGTCCCGGCCTCGGCGCCGCAGCAAGGACTTACCTGGGATGAGAGCCAGATCAAAGCGGCGGCGCGGGCCATCGCTGAGCAGGCGCAGCGGCGCTACGAAGAGGAGGGTCTGACCGTAAGCTCGACAGCCGTCGGCTCTGGCTCACCGGTGCTCGCGATCGAAGATGAGCTTGAAACCAACGCCGGACGATACTCGGGCATCGTGCTTTCGACGCTGCCGCTCGGTGTCTCCCGCTGGCTGAAGCTCGACATCGTCAGCGCGGTGAAGCAGCGCACCCGCATCCCGGTAACCCACGTTATCTCCCGAGCGCCAGTTAGCCCGCCGGCCTAGCCTTCGTCTTTCGGGCGCGGCCTGCTAGCCTCGCATCCAGCCCATGACGCTCACTCAGCTCAGCCTTCAGGAGTCCCTGCAGCAGGGCTATACACTGCCCGCCGGCTGGTACTCAGATCCCGACCTTCTTCAGCGCGAGCAGCGGCTTATTTTCCGCGAGGCATGGCTCTATGCCGGCCACGTCGGACAGGCCGCCAACCCCGGCGACTACTTCACCTGCACCCTCGGCGACGTACCGCTCGTCGTGGTCCGTGGCAACGACGGCCGCCTTCGCGCCTTCGTCAACGTCTGCCGGCACCGCGGCACGATCGTCGCCTACGACTCAGGCAACTGCCGGGCCCTGCAATGCCCCTACCACGCCTGGACGTATGACCTCGACGGCAGCCTGCGCGCGGCTCCGCGCTCCGAGGCCGAGCCCGGCTTCAACCCCGACGAGCTTGGTCTCCTGCCGGTCCACCTCGAAACGTGGGGACCGTTCATCCTCGTCAACCTCGACGCCGACCCGCCGCCCCTCACCACCGTTCTCGGCGACGTCTCGGCCCAGCTCGAAGGCGCTGGCATCGACCTCGACAGGTTGCAGTTCAGGCTGCACGACGAGTGGGAGCTCAAAGCCAACTGGAAGATCACCGTCGAGAACTACCTCGAGTGCTACCACTGCCCCGTCGCCCACCCCGAGTTCAGTCGCGTGATCGACGTCCGTCCCGAGGAATACAAGCTGACTTCCGAGGGCCTCGTCTGGAGCCAGGTCGGTCCTCTGCGAGAGTCGGTCCGCTCCGGCAACGGAGCGAGCTGGGCTCGCGGCCCGGTCGTCGATAGTCAGTTCCATTTGATTTGGCCGAACTTCACGCTCAACACCTACCCCGGTCCGCCCAATCTGGCCGTCAGCGTCTACTGGCCGCTGGACCACGAGCGGACTCTCATGATTAGCGACCTCTTCTACGGCCCGGACACCGACCAGGACACGATCAGGTCGATGATGGAGTTCTCAGCCCAGGTCACCCGCGAGGATCAGGAGCTTGTTGAGGCCGTCCATCGCGGTCTTCGCTCGGGACTGGTCAACCAGGGCCGGCTCCTCCTCAACAGCGAGCACCTGATCCACCGTTTCCAGCAACTGGTCTACGAGGCGTTGGAGAAATGACCAGGAGGTTCAGGCGCTACCTGGAGCATTGGCTGCTCGGCGCCGCGATGACCGTCATGGCCTTCGGCGCTGAGCGGATCCTGGTCCACTTCCTTCGCCCGAAGCCCACCTCTCCCGAGACTCCCGGCTTCGGCGTCTCGTTCTCCGACGACAGCTAGCGGCGGCGCAGCAGGTCGTTCAGCAGCCCGGCGCCGAGCACGCTGCCGATGCCGCCCATCGCAGCGGGCACCCAACGCGCCGCGCGCTGCGAGTTGATCGTCATCGCCGCACCGACGATCGCTGCGCTGAACCCCAGCGCGAGCGCGAAACGGCGCCCCGTCTTATCAATCGTTGCTTCGAGTTTCTCAGTCCCGCGGAAGTTGACCTGCAGGCGCGGCCCTGGCCTCGACCCTGCTACTCCCTCCAGCGCCTCCAGCACCCGGGCGATCCGCGTACCGATCTTGCGCGACTCGTAGAAGAGGCGCTGCGGACTCATGGCCTCGCTCAATTGGTGAACCGTGTTGCGCAGGACGAAGGACCCGGCGACCGAGATGGGATCCAGCGTCGGGTCCAGCTCGCCGACAGCCAGCTGCACCTGGGCAAAGGCCTTGGCTGTCAGCGCCAGCGAAGCCGGCAGCCGTATCCGGTGGCGGATCGAGATCTCGGTTACCTCCTGCAGCATCGGTCCCAGTTGGATGTCCTTCAGCGAAGTCGTGCGGTAGCGGGCGACCAGGTTCTCCAGCTCCCAACGGAAACTGTCCAGCTCGGCATCGTCCCGTTGCTCTTCGTCGCCCGCCATGATCAGCACGACGTCCGAGAGGAAGCGAGCGTCCTCTTGCCAGACCGCCATCAGCAGCAGGAGCATCAGCTCGCGCACCTCCGGCGAGACCTCGCCCATCATCCCCATGTCGAGGAAGTACACGCAGTCCTTCCACCACTTGAGGTTTCCGCCGTGCGGGTCGGCGTGGAAGAACCCCTGGCTCAGCACCTGCCGGTAGTAGGACTCGAGCAGCTGGCGCGCGGCTTCGCTGCGTGCCTGCCCCAGCGGCGCCTCCTGGATCGGCACGCCCTCGACCTCTTCCATCACCAACAGGCGCTGCGTCGAGTACTCGGGGTAAACCCGCGGCACGGCAAGCCGCGGATACGGCGCCAGCACCTCGCGCATCCGCTCGATGTTCGCGCACTCCTGCCGGAAGTCGAGCTCGCGTCTCAGCGATTCCGATAAGTGCTCGACTATGGCCGGCACGTCGAACACGCTCTGGAAGGCCGGCCGCGATGCCACCTTCGCCGCGAACATCTCCAGCAAGGCGAGGTCCTGGAGGACGTCCTCCTCAGCCGTCGGCCTTTGCACCTTCACGACGACTCGCTCACCGGTCTCCAGCCGCGCCTGGTGCACCTGGGCGATCGTCCCCGCCGCAAGGGGCACCGGATCGAACCCCGCGAACACGTCTTCCCAGGGCACGCCCAGTTCCTTCTCCACGACTTCGGCCACCTGGGTTTCCGTCAGGGGCGTTACGCGCTCCTGCAAGTGCGAGAGCTCTTCGATGAAGGAAGGCGGCAACAGATCGGGTCGTGTGGACAGGATCTGACCCAGCTTGGCAAACGTCGGCCCAAGCTCATCGAGCGCCTCGCGCAGGCGCCGCGCGCTATCGCGCATCGCCGCATCGTCGTCCGGCTTCGTGCGCGCCAGCAGCTCGCGCAGGCCCGCCTTCACCATCACCCGCCCGATGCGCATCGCCCGCGGCAGCAGACGCGCCTCGCTGATCTCGACCACCTGGCCTGACCGGCCGTTCTGGCTGGCCGGCTCCCGGCCCTGCGCCGTGTTCACGATGATCACGTTGCAGCGCGCGTTGTGGGATACGCGGTTCGGCACGTTGCCCAGCAGGAACTGCTTGCGGCCCGCCATGCCCACGTTGCCCAGCACCACGGTATCGACCGAGTCTTCGTCGATTACCTGCAGGATCGCCCGTGACGCATCCTCGTCGACGACGACCCGAGCGCTGCCACGTGGGCCGGCCAGCGCGTGGGCCAGCCGCGTCAGGTCCTCCGCCGCCCGCATGCGCACGACCTCGTCAAGTTCGTGGTCGGCGCCGTCCGCCGGTGGCAGCACCTGTAGAAGAAGCAGCTCTGCTTCGTGTCTCGCCGCCATCTCGGCGGCCCAGGCGACGGCGGCATCGCCCGTCACTGAACGGTCTGTGGCGGCCAGCAACCGCTGAACCGAGGCCGGCAGCGCGGAGTCTTGTTTCGTCACCTCATCCTCTTCGCCAATTGTGCGCCAAGCGCAAGGCGGCGAATAGCTGACAATTTTCAGCTATGCCTTGCACCTCGAAAATCCCTTCTCTAACATGGCCTTAGCACTCTTGCCAAAAGAGTGCTAACTCATCTAGACAACAGCCACAGAACCAACAGGAGGAACCCCCAGACCAATGGCAGTCAAGCTCCAACCATACGGTGACCGCGTCGTCGTTACGGCGGTCAAGGACGAAGAAGTCCTCTCTTCGGGCATCGTCATTCCTGACACCGCGAAGGAAAAGCCACTTCAGGGCGAAGTCGTCGCCGTCGGCCCTGGCAAGTGGGAGGACGGCAAGCAGCGCCCTCTCGACGTCAAGAACGGCGACCGCATCCTCTACCGCAAGTACGCCGGACAAGAGTTCAAGCTCGGCACCGACGAGTACCTCGTCATCGAAGAGAAGGACATCCTCGGCAAGGTTCTTCTCAAGTAGGCCTTGCTCAGCCGCCAGATCGCGGCCGAAACCGAATAACTAAGGACTGATTAATGGCTAAGAAACAACTGCTCTTCGACCAGGATGCCCGTCGCAAGCTCAAGAACGGTGTTGACGCCCTGGCCGATGCGCTCAAGGTCACGCTCGGCCCCCGCGGCCGCAACGTCGTCCTCGACAAGAAATACGGTGCGCCCTCTGTCGTCAACGACGGCGTAACGATCGCCAAGGAAATCGAGCTTAGCGACCCCTTCGAGAACATGGGCGCCCAGCTCACCAAGGAAGTCGCCACCAAGACCAACGATGTGGCTGGTGACGGCACCACTACCGCGGCCGTGCTCGCCCAGGCCATCGTCCGCGAGGGTATGCGCAACGTCGCAGCCGGCGCCAACCCGATGTCACTCAAGCGCGGCCTCGAGCGCGGCACCGACGCCGTCGTCGAGAAGCTGCGCGACATGGCCAAGCCTGTCGCCGGCCGCAACCAGATCGCCCAGGTTGCCGCGATCTCGGCCTCCGACGAGGAAGTCGGCGAGATGATCGCCGAGGTCATGGAGAAGGTCGGTAAGGACGGCGTCATCACGGTCGAGGAGTCGAAGGGTATTCGCATGGAAGTCGAATACACCGACGGCATGCAGCTCGACCGCGGTTACGTCTCGCCTTACTTCGTCACCAACGCCGAGCGTATGGAAGCCGAGCTTGAGGACCCCTACATCCTCGTCACCGACAAGAAGATCTCCGCCGTCGCGGACATCCTCCCGGTGCTCGAAAAGGTACTCCAGGTCACCAAGAACTTCGTCATCATTTGCGAAGACTGCGACGGCGAGGCTCTTGCCACACTGGTGGTCAACAAGCTTCGCGGCACAATCAACGCCCTCGTCGTTAAGGCTCCCAGCTTTGGCGACCGCCGCAAGGCCATCCTCGAGGACATCTCAATCCTTACCGGCGCCACCCTCATCACCGAGGAGATGGGCCGTAAGCTCGACAGCGCCCAGGTCGCTGACCTCGGCCGCGCCCGCAAGATCGTCGCCTCCAAGGAGGACACGACGATCATCGAGGGCGCAGGGTCCGACGAATCCATCCAGGGCCGCATCAAGCAGATCGCCGCTCAGCGCGACGAGGCTTCCAGCGAGTTCGACCGCGAGAAGCTCCAGGAGCGCCTCGCCAAGCTCGCCGGCGGCGTCGCCGTCGTTAAGGTCGGCGCGCCGACCGAAGTTGAGCTCAAGGAGAAGAAGCTCCGCGTCGAGGACGCCCTCTCTGCTACACGGGCGGCTGTCGAGGAAGGCATCGTCGCCGGCGGGGGCGTTGCTCTGCTCCGCGCCGTCGAGGTTCTGGACGGCTTGAAGCTCACGGGTGACGAGCAAACGGGCGCTCACATCCTGAAGCGCGCGCTCGAAGAGCCAATGCGTCTTATCGGCGAGAACGCCGGCATGGAAGGCAGCGTCATCGTCGAGGAGATCCGCGCCAGCAAGAATGCCGACTATGGCTACGACGCTCGCATCGGTGAGTACGGCAACATGGTCGAGAAGGGCATCATCGACCCGGTCAAGGTCGTCCGCTCGGCGCTGGAGAACGCCAGCTCGATCGCCGCGATGATCCTGACCACCGAGAGCCTCGTGACCGAGATCCCAGAGCCTCCTGCGGCTCCGGGTCCGGCTATGCCGCCAATGGATTACTAAGGCTCAATCCGCACGATCAAGAAGGGCAGGTCATCGACCTGCCCCTTCTTTTGTCCGTACGTTGCTGTCCGTACAGACTGTTCCGTACAATGATGTACGGAAGGTATTGTATGACGACCAGAAGCCGGCCCAGGGAGCGCCTTGAAGTGCGCCTCGACCCAGACACCAGCCGAATGCTGCGGGTGCTCGAGGAACAATTCGGCCAGCGTCCCTCCGACGTGACTCGCCGGGGAATTCGCCTCGCCTACGACGAAGCCACGCGTGAACGCCGTATGGAAGCCGCAAGGCGTCTGGGTTCAATGGAGATCGAGGATGTACCGGACCCGGATGAGCTTGCTCGCCAGATGAACGAGGAACGATATCAACCGCTCGACCCCGATCCGTTCGCCGAGCCGCCGAACGAGCCAACGGAAGAGAACAATGCCAACCGCTAAAGTCGGCCGCCGAGGGCGTCTGGAAGTCCGGTTGGATCCAGACACTGAACGGATGCTCCGCGTCCTCGAGGAAGAGTTCGGCTTACGGCCGTCAGAGATCACCCGTCACGGCATACGCCTCGCATACGACGAGGCGACGCGCGAACGCCGCCGGGCAGCCGCTCGGGCGATAAATTCCGCGGAGATTGAAGACCCGCCAGACCCTGAAGAACTGAACCGACAGCTGGCCGATCGCTATGGCCCGCTTCCTTGATGCGAATGTCCTGGTCTACGCTGCTGGTCGCCCGCACCCACTCCGTGAGTCGTGTCAGCGGGTTGTTGACGGCATAGTGCAAGTCCCTTCCGACTTTCTTACGAGCGTTGAGGTCTTCCAGGAGATCATTCATCGCTATCGGGCGATCCGGCGTTGGGAACCTGAGGGCCGGAGGATATTCTGGCGATTCATCGAATTGCTCCAGGATCGCGTCGAGCCTATCTACGAAACCGACGCCCGAAACTCTGCGCTTCTCGCAGAGCGCTATGGTCGAGTCCAAAGCAGAGATCTATTCCATGTTGCGGTGATGCAGCGCCTGGGCGTGACCGAGATCATCTCCACCGACCGCGGCTTCGACGCCATCACCGAAGTAACTCGCATCGACCCTGCCGCTTGGACCCCTTCACAGTAACCTCGAAGATCTAGCGCTTAGCCAAGGGAGGCCAGTGTGGACTTCGAGATCCCCCAGGACATCAAGGACTACCTCGTCGAACTCGATGAGTTCATCGAGCGCGAGATCAAACCCCTCGAACAGCAGGATGACAACATCCGCTTCTTCGACCACCGCCGCGAGTACGCCCGCACCGACTTCGAAAACGACGGCCAGCCCCGCGAAGAATGGGAACTGCTCTTGCGCGAGATGCGCCGCCGTGCCGACGCCGCCGGCCATCTGCGCTACGCCCTCCCCAAAGAGATGGGAGGCAAGGGTGGTTCGAACCTCGGCATGGCCGTCATCCGCGAGCATCTCGCGAAGAAGGGCCTGGGCCTCCACAACGACCTTCAGAACGAGGCCTCGATCGTCGGCAACTTCCCTTCGGTGATCATGATGGACCGCTTCGGCACGCCCGCCCAGAAGCAGGAGCTACTGACCGGCATGCTAGAGGGCAGGGTCGGCCTTGCCTTCGGCCTCACCGAGCCCGACCACGGTAGTGACGCCACCCACCTCGAGACCACCGCCGTCCGCGACGGCGACGACTGGGTCATCACGGGCAGGAAGCGCTTCAACTCCGGCATGCACCGCGCCACTCATGACATGGTCTTCGCCCGCACCGGCGGCGACCCCGGCGACGCCAACGGCATCAGCTGCTTCATCGTCCCCACCAGCGCCGAAGGCCTGAACGTCGATTTCATGTGGTGGACCTTCAACATGCCCACCGACCACGCCGAGGTCACCCTCGACCGTGTGCGTGTGCCCGCCGACGCCCTCTTCGGTGAGGAAGGCCGCGGCCTCGCGCTGGCCAATACCTTTGTCCACGAGAACCGCATCAGGCAGGCGGCGTCCGGCGTCGGCGCCGCCCAGTTCTGCATCGACGAGAGCATCAAGTACGCCAAAGAGCGCGTCGTCTTTGGCAAGCCGCTCTGGATGAACCAGGCCATCCAGTTCCCGCTTGCCGAGCTCCAGACCGAATGTGAGATGGTCCGCAACCTCGTTTACAAGACCGCCTGGCAGCTCGACCGCAACGAGCACATGGACGTCACCGACAAAGTCTCGATGTGCAACTACCGCGGCAATCGCCTCGTTTGCGAGGCAGCCGACCGCGCCATCCAGGTTCACGGCGGCATCGGCTACACCCGGCACAAGCCGTTCGAGCACATCTACCGCCACCACCGCCGCTACCGCATCACG
>DASTBR010000010.1:0-2055 GCA_035711945.1 Dehalococcoidia bacterium | reverse complement strand
GAGGCGGGCACGCTTCTCTTCGGCCTCACGAGCCCCGGCGAGGACGGCATCGGCCGTCGTGTTGGCCTGGCGCGCGTTGCGAATCGCCTCCAGGTAATCCGGTCTTGCGGTTTCGGCTTCGCGCCTGGCGCTGTTCAGCAGCTTCTCAGCCTCGCTGGCCTCGCGCTGGAATCGTGAGCGATCGTCACCTGCGTACGTCGCCAGGTAGGAAGAAAGCGCCGCAACATCCTGTTCGGCTGCGGCTATCTCCTTAGGCAGCTCGGCAAGCGCCTCACCGAGGGACTTCTCCATGTTGTCGATCGCGTCGAGAAGCACATCCGCCTCGGCAGCGGCTGATTGCGCCTGGCTGGCGGCTGAGGCGGCGGCACGGCGGTCGTCGGTCTCGATGGCTTTCTGCCCAACGTCCACCTGGTCGCGGGCGAAGGCGAGGCGCTTCTCGGCCTCGGTGCCGTTGCCCTTGATCGAGGCCCATGAGCGAGGGTTATAGGTGCCGAGGCGCCCCAGCGTCTCGTGCACTACGCCGGCCCGAGCCTGCAGCTCGTCCAGCTGAGCGGGAAGCTTGTTCAGGACCTCGGGAGCGTTTTTCTCGAGCTCGCGGAGTTGTCGAAGACGCTCCTTTTGCTGGTTGATCCCGGCAAGCGCCCTGTCGCAGTGACCGAGTATCTGCTGCAGCATCTGACGGCGCGTCTCCGGGTCTTCGGGCGTTGCATCATCCAGCTGCTGGCGGATGGTGAAGGCTGAGTTCAGCTCCTCGCGCGCTTCAGTGAGCGCGAGCCTGAACGGCTCGACGTCTGCCTCACTGAACTGCGCCTCGGCGAACCCGAGCTCTTGATCCGCCTCGCGCAGCGCCTCATCGGCGTCGATCAGCGCGGTGTTTACACGCTTGGCGAGCTCGCCGGTCTGACGATCCTTCTCCTCGGCGGCGCGCTTCTTGCTGCGGTCACCCTGCCAGAGACCGAGGAGCCACATCCCACCCAGCACGACAATCGCGCCGACTATGAGGATGAGGGCGATCGATCCGAAGGAGATACCGCCTCCGCCTCCGCCTCCGCTCTCACCGTCTGAGTCGCCGGACAGCGAGTCTCCCAGAGACTCGCCCGCCGCGACAATCCCGGCGGCGAAGTCGCCGTCGGCGAACTGTTCTGTCGCCTCGTCGATCGCTTCGTCCTGCTCGTCGGAGCTGATTTCCGAATCGAGCTCGTCGCTCAGTTGCAGCTGCAGCGCTCGCTCATCGAGGAAGACAGCCAGGAGGGCGTCGTCTCCGCCCAGACCTTCGTTGGAGAAGACGTCGTCGGTGAACGATTCAGGGTTGCCGCCGCTGTCGTCGGTTATCAGGACGAAGAAGTCGACGCCTTCATCCTCCTGGAGATCGGCGAGCGTGGCTTCTAGCTCGTCAATTTCGTCGTCGTCCAGGGTGTCCGTAAGGTCGGTGACGCGGCCGTCACCGAGGTCGGGGACGCCTCCGGCGGTCGCAGTCGTGAAAGTAATAAGCCCGGCGAGGGCAGCACCGAGTAGCGTCGCGATTTTCATGGACAATCCAATGATAAATTCGGGCTCAGAAAGAGAACGCCGCATGACCGTCAACCTGCAGGAAATCGCTCGTGAGTTGAGCGAGCCGTGGCAGCCCCGCTTGGTAGCGGAGGCGAACGGCTTCCAGATGAAGGTCGTCCGGCTCAGTGGCGAGTTCCCGTGGCACAAGCACGAGCGCGAGGACGAGCTATTCTATTGCCTCGAAGGCGCCTTCCGCATCGAGCTCGAAGGCGCAGAGCCGGTCAGCCTGAGGGCTGGCACAGTGTTTGTCGTTCCGGCCGGTGCGCAACACCGGCCCGTCGCCGACGAGCCGGCACTGGCCGTCCTCTTTGAGCGCGAGGAAACGACACAGCACGGGGACTGAGTGCTTCACCGCGGTTAGCTTGAGAGCGTGAAGGTCGGCGCACACATCAAGACGACGGGCGGGCTGGTGCCGTCGCTGGAGCGGGCGCTCGGAATTGACGCTGAGGTCATGCAGATCTTCGGGTCGCAGCCGCAGATGTGGCGCAAGCGCAAGCACACGGA
>DASTBR010000009.1:0-7829 GCA_035711945.1 Dehalococcoidia bacterium | reverse complement strand
AATCGTGGATTCGCTGCAGTGCTCTCGTAAGCTTCACAGGTGCAGCCTCAGCCAGCGGCACAGAGCCATGTCCGGCAGGCCCGTGTGCTCTGACTGTTAGCCAGAGAGGCGTTTTCTCTGCCGGGCAGATGGCGAACACCGGTCGACCCTGGTCGAAGAGGTTCATATAGCCGTAGGCGCCTTCGTTGATCACCCATTCGCCGTCCAGGAGCTCAGGGTGCTCCTTATCCAGCCACTCGATCCCGCGGGCACCACCGGCCTCTTCGTCGGCGACGGCCAAGAAGACTACGGGCCGCTTAAGCTCGATGCCCTGTCGTTTGAGCAAGACGAAGGCGAGAAGCTCCATCACCGCCATGCCCTTCATATCGAGTGCACCGCGGCCCCAGATCTGGCCGTCGCGGACAAGGCCGGCGAACGGCTCGACCGTCCAGTATTCCTCCTGGACTGGCACAACGTCGGTGTGATTGAGGAGGACGAGGGGCTTGAGGGAGTCGCGACCGTCGAGGCGTGCGGACAGGCTCATTCGTCGCTCGCCGGCGTCGTAGACCGTGCTTTCGATACCCTCGCGGGCAAGAAAGTCGCGCAGGAACTCGGTCGCTTCTACCTCGTCGCCCGGAGGGTTGACCGAAGGAATGCGGACGAAGTCGGCGAGAAGGCTGGTCGCCTCGCTGGTTACCTCATCCCAGTTGATCTCAGCCACGAGCTGGCAGGGCTCGAGGCCAGTGGTTCGCCTGCATTACCTGAAGGTTCCCATCGAGACGGGTCACGGTAAACCTTGTGCGCGATCCCCGGCGCTCGAAGTGCAGGTCCACCTCGGCCCCTCCGACTCGCAGGGATTTGACCTGCACCTCCCGGAGAAACGCCGGCAGCTTCGGCTTGACGATGTGCAGGCAATTACCGGTGGCGTCCGGGGCCAGGCCGAGTGAGTGAGTCAGCATCATGGGGATGCTGCCGGCAGCCCAGGCCTGCGGCTTGCAGGCGACTGGATAATCGACCGGCCCCCGGTGTGGGGCGCGCTCGCCACCCCCGAAGAGCTCGGGCAAGCGGAAGTAACGAAAGCTCTGAGCGGCTTCGAAGAGCGCAGAGAAGACGCGATTCGCTTCGTCGGCGAATCCATACTTCTTAAGACCGGAAGCGATCAGCGCGTTGTCGTGCGGCCAGACAGTGCCCAGGTGATAGCCGTAGGGGTTGAAGCGTACTGACTCACTGCTTAGGGTGCGCAGGCCCCAGCCGGAGAACATCGCGGGGCTCATCAAGCGGTTAACGACGTCGCGTGCCCGATCCGGTGAGATGATTCCGGCCCAGAGCGCCTGTCCGATGTTTGATGTGATGCTGGCGGCCGGCTCGCCCGAGCCGTCGAGTGCTACAGCATAATAGCCCTCCTCGGGCAGCCAGAATTCCTGGTTAAAGCGACGAGCAACTCTGCGGGCAGCACGCACAAGGTCGGCGGCGATCTGATGATCGCCGAGGGCGCCGAGAACCTGGCTGGCCCCGGCCAGAGCCGCGTATGCGTAACCCTGCACCTCGGCGAGGGCAATCGGTGGATCGAGAAAGTCGCCGTTGGCGTGAAAGATGGCATCCCAGGAGTCCTTCCACCCCTGGTTCACCAACCCCTTTTCCGAGCGTTTCTCGTAGGCCAGCCAGCCGATGCCATTTGGGTCGCCGTAGACGGTGATCCAGCTCAGTGCCCGCCGGATGGAGTCTCCAAGGGAGTGCATGAAGTCGATGTCGTTGGTCGAGCGAAAGTACTCGGCGGCAAGGACGAGAAAGAGCGGCGTCGAGTCGATGCTGCCGTAGTAGGGGTCGAAGGGGAGCTCGCCGCTGTTCGCCATGTCGCCGACACGATACTCGTGGAGGATCTTTCCCGGTTCTTCGTCGCGCTCCGGGTCTTCCTGGCTGCCCTGCTTACTGGCCAGAGCGCGGAGTACTGAGCGCGCTATGTCTGGGCGTATAGCCAACGTTTGCAGGGCGGCGATAATGCTGTCGCGCCCAAACATGGCGTCGAACCAGGGCGTGCCTGCTGCGGGATACTCAGTCCCATCCGGGGTTCGCGCCCAAAGGATGCGGATGTCGGACAGGCAACGCTGCAGCACCTCGTCGAAGAGCTGGTTATCGGTTTCGATCTGCGCCATGCTCTCAAACCACTCCCCGTAGGCGCCGGCAACCTGCTCAAAGTGGTGGCTGAGGGTGCTGTGCGGGGACTCTTCTCGAGCCTTGAAGTGAACCTCAATTCCGATTACGGCGGTGCCCAGGTGGTCGAGGTCGATTCGGTGGAGGGCGTGATTCGCCGTTAGCTCGAGCGGGGCCGGCTCAAAGTGGACGTCGGTCTGACGCAGCTGTCCATCACGACCCTCGTAGCTCAGGTGGACCGAGGACTCCTCGACGCGGGGCGGTAGAATCCTGCCTCTTTGCTTGCGGTCGTAGCCCCGCACTTCAAAGATGTCCGCGAAGTCGGCCTCAAAGCGGTAGGAAAGGTCGAGCGTCACAGGAAACGTGTTGTAGTTCGTGACCGTGAGCGTCTCTTCGAGGATGTCATCAGAGATGGCCCGCACACGCCGGATCTCGACTGTCTGGCGCTCGAGATTCCTGCCGGCCTGGCCGACCATCATCGGGTTCGTCAGGACCTGCTGTTGGGCGAATCCGAGCTCCGCGGTAGAGGTTAGAAGGACGGGCTCGACATTGTGCAGCGTGAACTCGTACCCGGAAAGATGCCGTGTATCGGCATGGTAGAGGCCGAAACCGCGCTTGTTCTTGAGAGGCACGCCACCGTCGGTGTCCGTGAGGAGGAAGGTACCACCCTCGCGAATCACGAGAGCGTCACGAATGTCATC
This sequence comes from Dehalococcoidia bacterium, assembly GCA_035711945.1. Taxonomy (GTDB): domain Bacteria; phylum Chloroflexota; class Dehalococcoidia; order WHTO01; family WHTO01; genus DASTBR01. The sequence continues at coordinate 4,998 of DASTBR010000009.1, read as the reverse complement.
GACCGCGACAGGTCCGCGCTCCGGCAGTAGCTGTCGCTGTCGACTCTTGACTCGGGTCCGCAGACTGCGACGGCGCAGCATAGCCCTCGCTGGATGTTATCGGATGGGCACTAGTGGATTCAGCGGCCGCGCCAGCGGGCGGTTTCCGGCGCGCTGTCGCGCATCAATCGATCTACGGCCGCTGCTGTCTCTTTGTTCTCTCGGTCGAGGATCTCGGTGTAGACCTCGATGTAGGAGTTCACCATGACCGACGTGTCAAAGCTCTCGAATGCGTGCCGGCGACACGCGGCCGCCGAGAGCTCATCTAACCGGGAGATGGCGTCCACCATACCGTCGACGTCGTCGACGAGGAATCCGCTCACCCCGTCGGCGACGACCTCAGGGGCGGCGCCGCGCCTGAAGACGATGGCGGGCGTGCCACAGGCCATTGCCTCGACCATGACGAGGCCGAATGGCTCCTCCCAGACGATGGGCAGAAGAAGCGCACGAGCATTGCGGTACAGGTCGCGCTTCTGAACAGCGTCGGCTTCGCCGAACCATTCGACCCGACGCCCGTCGATCAAAGGCTTGATGACCTCGTCGAAATACTGCTCGTCGCGGGGATTTGGGTCGACTTTACCGGCGATGACGATCCGCGTGCCGGACTTGAGCGCAGCCTCGATGGCCAGGTGGGGCGCTTTCTCGGGCGCTATCCGGCTGAGAAAGAGGAGATAGTCATCCTTGGTGGCGTTATAGGGAAAAGACTCGACGTCAATTCCGTTGTATACGTGACCGACGTACGTTCCGCCAAGGCTGTCGGGCAGACAAGCGTAAGCGCGCCGGCTGATCGTGTTGTAGTAGCCCCGGTACCGCCGCCAGACGAACTCCCAATCGGGCTCGACCAGGCAGTGTTTGGTGGAAAGCATCGGCGTGTCAATCAGGCCAGCAAAGGCAATCGGCAGCCCGCCTGCATGGTTATGAATCACGTCGTAATCCTGCGCCGCCTCGGCCAGTGCCGAGGCTGCGTGGACGTATTCGTAGGGCGCCTTTTCCTTGAGCTGAGATTCACTGCGCAACGGGCGGTCGTAGACAGAAAGGTGCCTCGCCGACGTTCGGGAGTGGCCGGTAGCGAACAGCGTGACGTCGTGGCCGACGGCCATGAGGCCTTCGGTCAGGTCGTGGACGACGGCTTCGGTGCCGCCGTAGGCCGGCGGCGGAACATTCTCCCAGAGGGGAGCCAACTGCAAAATGCGCAACGTTATCCTCAAGCGGGCTCAGGGCCCTGGCCCTCAGGCCTCAAAATTGGCGGAGTATGGATGGCCTCGTTGGGAAGACAGAGGCACCTGTACTTGACATATATTCTAACGAATCGGCCCTCCCATCGGTACGCACAAGAAGGCACTTTCGTGTGAATTCTTTGTTAAGCGGATCCGATCAGGTCACCAGCCAATGGCAGCTCCATCGGCCCGGAGGTCGCTGCCTCCGGACAATGCGCCGGTGGCAGGATCGCGGCGAATGATCTGTCCCCGCCCGAAGGTCGAACGCGCCCAGCCTGTGATTGTCGAGGTGTCGTGGCCCATTCGTTGAAGCGCAGCGGACGTATCGCTCGCGATCCCCTCCTCGAGCTCGACCCGACTTTGTGCCTCCGGGGTCGAAAGGCAAAAGCGGGGCCGGTCGAGGGCAGCCTGAGGGTCGACGCCGTCGTCGACCATGGCCACGACCACCTGCAGGTGTCCCTGGGGCTGCATATAGCCACCCATCACACCGAACGAGGCATAGAGTGATCCGTCCTCGTTTGTCGCCAGCGCGGGGATGATGGTGTGATAGGGGCGCTTGCCCGGCGCCAGAGCGTTCGGGTGCTGAGGGTCAAGGTTGAAGAGATGGCCGCGGTTCTGGAGGCTTATGCCTGTGCCCTTGGGCACGATGCCCGTTCCGAAGCCGACGTAGAGGCTGTTGATGAAGGAGCAGGCATTGCCGGCGCCATCAACGACAGTTAGGTAGGCAGTCTCCGACGCACCGACCGGCGCGCCCCGCGTTGTGTCGGCCGTCGCGCGCTCGCGGTTGATTAGCGAGCGGCGCTGTTCGGCGTATCGCTTGGAGAGAAGGCTTTCGAGGGGCGCTTGCGCGAAGGCCGGGTCCGCGACGTACCAGGATGTATCGGCGAAGGCGAGGCGCATGGATTCGATCATCAAGTGGAGACGGTCGACACCAAGCGGGTCCTGCTCCGAGAGGTCGAATCCTTCGACGATATTTAGTGCGATCAGAGCCGCCAGACCCTGGCCGTTCGGAGGACACTCCCAGACGCGTAGCCCGCGGTACGTCGTGCTGATCGGCTCGTCCCAGGTTGAGGCATGCCAAGCCAAATCATCCGTCGTCATTACGCCGCCGTGCTGCTGGACGGTCTCAGCTATGCGGCGGGCGATGTCGCCGCGATAGAAGGCCTCCTTGCCGCCTTCAGCGACGGTCCTCAGGGTCGTGGCGAGCGTCGGCAGCCTGACGATTTCACCAGCTTCCGGGCCGCGGCCGTCGATGGTTAGCTCGCGGCCGCCGGGCGAATTGACCAGCTGATGCCTGGCACCAAGACGCCAGTTGTGGGCCGTGATCGGAGCGACCGGGAACCCTTCTTCGGCGAGCTCGATCGCCGGCGCCAGGACCTCGGCCAAAGGCATCGTCCCGTGACGTTCGACGAGGTCACACCAACCAGCGCAGGCGCCGGGAACGGTGATCGTATGAGCGTGAGCGCTCGGCAGCCCGTCCTTGAAGCCTTGCTCCCTCAAAAGGTCGATGGTCAAAGCGGCCGGCGCCCGTCCTGAACCGTTCAGCGCGGTAACCTCTCGGCTTGACGCATCGTAGTAGAGCGCGAAGCAGTCGCCGCCGATTCCCGTGGACGTTGGCTCAGTGGCGTTGAGGGCAGCAGCCGTCGCGACGGCTGCGTCAGCCGCGTTGCCGCCTGCCATCAGGATGCGCAGACCGGCCATTGCGGCGAGCGGCTGGCTCGTCGCGACCATGCCATTGCGGGCATGCACAGGTGAGCGCCTGGAAAGCAACGGGCCCACTAACGAACGAGCAAAGGCTCAACAGCGGCGAGCGACTTGCGAAAGGCGCTAATCGTCTGATCTACATCAGCTTCTGTATGCACGGACGAAGCCAGGCCGCCCATGTTGAACAGATGGATGCCTTCGAGCAGCATCGCCTGCTGCAGGGCCAGAGAGACCGGACGGTATGGAGCGGTAAGCAACATACCGTCATCAAGCTGGCCGATGTCGGCCGCTTCCGCGTCGCCCGGCGAGCCCTGACCGAGGACTATGTGGAAGACGGAGCTCTCGCCGTAGGCAAACCCGGGGAGCTCAAGCTCCTGCAGCGTCTCGTTCACTCGCTCGCGCACTTCGCGGGCGATGGAATCAGCCTGAGCCTGCGGCTCGCCATCGGCGACCAGCTCGAGGCAGGCAGCGCCCGCAGCGGCGCTCAGCGGGTTGGCGTTGAACGTGCCGTAATGAGGGATCTTGCGCGAGGGTTCTTCCATTGCTCGGGCGAAGGACAATGTTTCCATCAGGTCGCGCCGCCCAGCCACCGCGCCGCCGGGCAGGCCGCCAGCGAGGATCTTGGCGAGGGCGGTCAGATCCGGCGTGACGCCGGACAATTCCTGAATGCCGCCGGGTGCCCAGCGGAAGCCAGTCACGACCTCATCGAAGATCAGGACTATCCCCTCTTGCGCGGTGATCCGGCGCAGGTCCTCGAGGAAGGCGCGCGGAACAGGCGCCGTGCCCCAGGCTGCGCCACCCGGCTCGATGATCACGGCGGCGACGTCGCCCGACTCGGCAATGTACTCGCTTACGGCCAGGATGTCCGGCGCTAGCAGCGCCACTGTGGCATCGACCTCATCGGGCACGCCGGCGATTTGGCCGGTGGCCGCGCCGCGGCCGCGAATGGTGTAATCGTGCCAGCCGTGGAAGTGGCCAGCGAACTTGATGACCTGGGTCTTTCCAGTGGCGGCGCGAGCGATACGCAGAGCCAGCAGGGTGGCTTCCGTACCCGACGACGTGAAGCGAACGGCCTCGGCCGAAGGGACGAGACGGCACACGAGCTCTCCCCAGCGCACCTCCGCCTCGTGCCCGGCGCCGTAATGGGTGCCTAACTGCAGTTGCTTCTGGGCGGCAGCGGTGACTGTGGGGTGGTTGTGGCCGAGAAGCAGCGCGCCGTGGCCTGAAACCCAGTCGACGAGCTCGTTGCCATCGACGTCCCACTTGCGTGAGGCTTGCGCCCTGGCGACGTAAATGGGAAAGGGAAGGACGCGCCGGGTGTCGTGGGTCACGCCATCGACGAAGGTCTCCTCAGCGCGCTCATAAAGGGCAGCGGAGGAAGGGAAGCGCTGGCGGTACGCTGCCTCCAGGCCGTCCGCAGTCGTTGCCATGGAACGAGGATAAGAGGCACAGCAGCAGCGCACCCGAGGCTTAGTGATGCGCGACGCGCATGATCACCATGGCACAATATTCATTTGCGTAATGCTTTTGACGCGTTCAGGATGGTTCCAATATGAACGCCAAGGCCCTACTGAACCTCGTTGCTCCGATAGCGTTGCTGGCAGGACTGGTGGCGGCCTGCGGTGGTGATGACTCCAACGGCGGCGCCGCCGCGGCGGGCGACGACGCTGCGCAGCAAGACGTCACGCTGCGCCTGGGTTACTTCCCCAACATCACGCATGCTCAGCCGCAAGTAGGTCTGCAGAACGGCAGCTACGCGGAGGTCCTGGGTGCGAACGTCGATCTCGAGACGGTAACGTTCAACGCTGGTCCTTCGGCGATCGAAGCGCTGTTTGCCGGCGAGATCGACGCCGCTTACATCGGGCCGAACCCGACAATCAACGGCTATGTCCAGTCGGATGGCGAGGCACTCCGGGTCATTGCGGGAGCAACAAGTGGCGGCGCCCTACTCGTCGTGCGGCCTGACGCGGACATCGAGGAGCCCGCGGATTTCGCTGACAAGAAGATCGCCAGTCCGCAGTTAGGCAACACACAAGAT
>DASTBR010000008.1:0-11112 GCA_035711945.1 Dehalococcoidia bacterium | reverse complement strand
GCCAACCACGAGGCCACGGAGTACTACCAGACTGCCGTGCAGCTCCTTGAGGAGTCACCCGAGGCCAGCGATGAGGCGCTGGTTGACGCGCTTGTTCGGCTCGCCGGGATGCACCAGGTGGCCGGCAACTTCGAGGAGGCTGTCGAGAACTGGAACCGCGCACTGGCGCTCATTCCTGAAGAGCGAAAGCTCGAGGCAGCGGATATCCGCCGCCGTATCGGGACGGCGCTGCTGCAGCAGGGCCAGACCGAGAGGGCGTGGCAGCAGTACAACGTTGCTTACCAATCCCTGCGTGGCGAAACCGAGTCCCACGAGCTGGCGGCGGTCTATCACGACATGGCCCAGTTGCAGATGCACAAGGGCGAGAACATGCAGACCGTCTACTGGTGTGAAAAGGCGACTCGTACCGCCGACAAAGTCGGCGCTGTAGAAATCGCCTCGCAGGCCTACAAGACGTTCGGCGAGATCTTCGCTCGCATCGGTGACACACAGCGTGCTCGCGAATACCTGGAGAAGAGCCTGCGGATCGCCAAGGAGAACGACCTCCCGCATGCCTATCGGGCTTCGGCCAGCATGGGCGCCTACCTGCTCGACAACGAGGCCCGCTATCGCGAGGCGCTGAGCTACTTCGAGGAAGGGATGGCGATGGCCGAGAAGGTCGGCGACCTCCCCTGGCAGTCGCGGCTGCGCGCTCTGGCCGCGCTCGCAAACTTCTACCTGGGTCTCTATCCGGAGGCAGAGCAGGGTGCCTCGCGCGGCCTCGACCTCGATCGTCGTCTCAAGTTCGAGGGTCACATCGCCAACCCGACGACGCTGATGGGCTTTATCACGATGAGCCGCGGCGACCTCGACGATGCCACACGCTGGTTCGACGAGGGTCTGCAATACGCCCGCCGGGCCGGCGACCACCAGCAAATATTCATGGCTCGTTTCGGGCAGGCGTGGAATGCCCTCCAAGGGAACGACCCGAAGAAGGCGAATGACGCTCTGCGGACGGCGCTCGAAGCCTGCGAAAGGGCCGGACTGGTGCCCTGGACCGTTGAGGTCCTGGCACTGATGGGCGAGAACGCCGCGCGACAAGGGAATCTGGAGGAAGCCAATACACACGCTGAAGAGGTCCGACGTGTTGCCGCACAGCTCTCGTACCCACCGGGATGGGCGCGAAGGGACGACCTGAACGGGGCACTGGCCGAAGCTGAGGGCAACCTTGAAGAGGCAGAGGCCGAATACAAGAAGGCAGCCCAGGTCTGGAAGCAGGTCGAGCGTCCTCAGGATGAAGCCCGCTCCGTTCTCAGTCGCGCCCAGGTTCTACAGCAGCTGGACCGACGGGCTGACGCTCTGAGGCTTTTCGATCAGTCGCTCAGTGCCTTCCGTGACCTTGGCGCGGCGCGTGAAGTTCAGAGGGCACTTTCTGCCAAACTCGGCGTCACTGGCGAGCCCGGCGCCCCGCAGATACCGGTCGATTCCTCGGTCGAGATGCTACTTCCAGTGACGAAGAAGGATCAGGAGCGGGTCAAGCTGCAGAGCTCTCCCGAGGGGATCGTCACAATCATGTTCACCGACACGATTGGCTCAACCCGCCAGCGGGTGCTGCTCGGCGACGACATGGCTCAACAGGTTTTGCGGACGCACAACCGCATAATCCGCGAGGTTGCGCGCAAGTACGAAGGCTTCGAGGTCAAGACAATCGGCGACGCCTTCATGATGGTTTTCTCAAGCGCACGCAAGGCGTTGGAGGCATCGATCGAGATCCAACGCAATATGGAGGCGCACAACCAGGAGAACCCAGACCAACCGATCATCATCCGCATCGGCATGAACGCCGGCGAGGTCCTCCGCGAAGAGGACGACTTCTTCGGGCTACCCGTCGTCATGGCGACTCGTATCGAGACCAAGGCCGGCGAGAAAGAGATCTGGGTGTCCGAGATTCTGCGCAACTTCGTTGGCACTGTTGGCAGTTTCCGCTTCGAAGATCGTGGTCGTCACAAGCTTAAGGGCCTCGACGGCACGCACCGGCTTTACGCGCTGCAGTGGCGGCCTGAGGGAACCAGCGAGGAAGGCGAAGAGGGCGAGGAGCGCGAGCTGGCGGCCACCGCTGAATGAACCAGGTCGGCCTGCCCGACGATGTCCCGGGGCGTCTCTACAAGATGGGCATGCCCGGGCGCTTTACAGAGCTCGAATCGGACCTCAAGCAAATGCGCGAGGCCGAGGTTGAGTTGATCGTCTGCCTCACGCCCCAGGACGAGATGCAGGCCAAGTCAGAACGCTACTTCGAAGCGGTCGTCGACCAGAAGCTGGGCATCGAGCACGTGGAGCTGCCGATTGAGGACCAGGGCGTTCCAGTGGACGTCGTCGACTATGAGAGGCTGGTGGCGCGCGTTCAGGATTTGCTAATGGAAGGCAAGTCAGCGCTCGTTCATTGCGCGGCCGGCATCGGTCGAACCGGCGTCTTCATCATCAGCGTTCTGCAGAACCTGGGTCACGAAACGGCGGAGGCTACAGAGATCGCGCGCCGTGCAGGATCCTGGCCTGAGAACAACGAGCAGCGTGCGTTCTTGGCTTCTCGCCGTTCGCCTGACTCAGTCCGTTAGCGCTCACCACCAAGAAGATCGCCGGCGGCGCAGGAACTCGGCGCTGGTTACGAACTCGACATCGTCGTAGCCCCGTTGTTGGATGACTTCCCGGTCGGCAGTCACCAGGAACCTGGCGTTGCCGCCAACCGCCGCCGCAACCAGATCGCGGTCGCCCCGATCTTTGAGAGGCAAGTCCCCCACTCTGGCTGGTTCGACGATTATGGCTTCTCGCCGCAGCCGATCCAGCAAGGCGCTAACGGCGTCTCGCGAAGCAACCCGATAAAGCCAACCAGCGCCGACCACCAGTTCTGCCTCGCGCAGCGTCTCCCTGGTCACAACCAGTTCGATCCTTCGTCGGCGCCAGAGGCCCAGTATCCGCGCTGAGCTCCCGCGCGGCTGCGTGAGCGCCGCAACCAGCGAATTGGTGTCGAGGACTATGCGGACGGTCAGCGGGGGAGGTTCCTCACCAGGAACATGACATTGGCCGGTCGCTCGCCCAGTCTGCGCATGAAGTACGGATACCACTGCGGTCCGAAGGGCACGTAGACCCGCATGTTAAAACCGGCCGCAGCGAGCTTCTCTTGTTCGGATCGCCTGATGCCGTAGAGCATCTGAAATTCGAACCTGTCGAGTGGCACCTCGTGGCTCGCAGCGAACTGACGTGCATGAGCAAGCAGGCCGTCATTGTGCGTCGCTATTGCCGTTGGGTTTCCAGAGGCAAGCGCCTTCTCCACGAGTGTCCGGTAGCTCTCCTCCACCTGACGCTGCTTCTGATAGGCGATCTCCTCAGGCTCGTTGTAGGCGCCCTTGACGATTCGCACGGGGACTTCCTGAGCAATCAATCGGTTGAGGTCGTCGGATGTGCGATGAAGGTAGGACTGCAGCACCGTTCCCAGATTGGGAAAGGTGCGGTGAAGGTCTTCGACAACTCTCAGCGTGGTGTCCGTGTACGCGGAGCCTTCCATGTCCACGCGCACGAAGATGCCGCTCGCCGCGGAGGCTTCGAGGATGCGTCCAAGGTTGCTGCGGCATACTTCCTCGCTGATATCGAGGCCGAGTTGCGTGAGCTTTGGTGACAGGTAGGCGGGCAGGTTGTGGTCGTGTAGTTCGCTAGCAGCTCTGACGTAAACGGCTACCGCCTCTTCAGCCTGGGCTTCGTCTGTTACGTGCTCGCCGAGATAGGCGAGTGCGGTCGTCATACCGCGCTCTGAGATGTCGGCTGCCACGGTAAGCGCGTCGTCAAGCGTTTCCCCGGCGACGAACCGAGAGGCAAGGCGGCGACCGACTGGGTTCCCGGCGATGAGAGCCCTGGCTGCGCCGTTGTCGGCTAGCGAACGGAAGAACGAACCCAGCAAGGTCTCACCCCAGCCTGATCATACGTGTGACCGTGGGGTCTACAGGCGCCGGAACATGAGATAGTGCGGGCCCCACTCCGTGACGAACTCATCGCCGACGGAGACGAAGCCTAGACGCCGATAGAAGGTCAGCGCCGGGGTGCGCGCGTTGCACCAAACGAGCTCGACGCCACCTCGCCCTCGAGCATGGTCCAGAGCCCAGCGGAGCAAGGCCGAGCCTACACCGGAGCCCTGCAAGGCAGGCGTTACGGCCATCCCCTGGAAGCGGAGGGCAGAGACATCAGGCTGCCCCGTGTATGGCTCGGCGTGGAAACTGACGATGCCCACGACTTTCCCTTCCTGGTCAATCGCGCCAGCATGGAACGTCTCCGGCTTGTAGTCATTGCTATAAACGCACTCTTCCGGTGCCCAGCCGGGCCTGAGCACCTGGCTGCGTAGAGGCAGGACCTCCTGAGGCTCGACGAGACGGCAGGTGACGCTCGTCAGGCGAACACCCTGAACCTGGTCAGTGGCCAGTAACGCAGGACGACCCGTCCGATGATGAGATCTCTCGGAACTGGGCCGAAATGGCGACTATCGGTACTTTGTCCGGGACTGTCGCCGAGGACGACTAGATCTCCGTTCGGCATGGCCTCGCTGACCCGCTTCACCATCTCTCGATCCCTGCCTCGCGGATCACGGATAACGACCAGTGCGCCCGGCTTCAAATTCGCCGAACCAGGTACTTCTAGCGCAGTGATGAAGTCGCCGTCAGCGAAGGTTGGCTCCATGCTGTGGCCGCGGACGGCGAACTGCCCGAAACGTGACCGTGCGAACCGAATCGTGAGGTACGAGAGGGCAGCGAACAGGCTCAACGCCAGCAGTTTGGCGAGGTAAGTCCGCCTCAGTTCAGGCGGCCTGCACGAGTTCTCCGCCGGTCGGGTAGACGGTCGCTACTCGTTTCGTGTCACGGCCCTTCGTCTTGTAGAAGATCTCTGCGAACTCCTGAACCTTGCCGAGAAGCTCCTCGGCGGCCGCTTTGTCCAGAGTCTGTCGTGCCTTCGACGCCAGCTTCATGATGTCGAAGACAAGACCGTGGAGGTTGGGGAACTCCTGCAGGTGCTCGGCCTTGAAGTAGTCGCCCCAGATGATCCTTACTTCGCGCTTGACGATTTCCGCGTGCTCTTCCTTGACGGTCACGTAGCGGGCGATGTCATGTTCGGCTTTGGTCTCGTCGGCGCGCTCGACGGCGGCGATCAAGTCGATCATGCGGATGACGGAGTGCGCAGCCAGCTGGGCCTGGTGTGGGTCATAGATGCCGCAGGGAATGTCGCAGTGGGCACTGGCCACGCGGGTTGGTGTGAGAGTGCTGAGAAAGCGTGTCTTTATAGCTGTGAGGAACATGATCTCTCCTTCTCCAGATGCGGCGGGCTTACTTGCAAAATAGCAGGCGGATTGTCTACCAGTAGCCGTCCTACTTCTTCTCGGCCTCCTCGCGACGCTTCTGGTAGTCCGGCGACGCGCGGCCGTCGCCGAACTTGCTATCGCGCCACTCGAGCGCTGCCTTCAGCCCGTCTCGCATCGAGCGTTCGCCGAACTCACGAACAGATGGCGCTCGGTGTCCGCGCCCGTCAAGCTCCGCCGCAAGTCTTTGCATCGTCCGCGCGCCCATGAGTTCCATCGCCAGGTTGACCGAGCGCTTGTTCACGGCCAAGAGCTCGATGTCGATCATGGCCATCTTGCCGGCGAGGGATTCGAGCTCCTCGTCCAATGCGTCGGCGGGTACAGCCTTGTAGACCAACCCGATGTCCGCTGCGTCACTGCCGCTAATCGAGTCGCCGGTCAGAAGCATCCTCTTGGCCCACTGCGGACCCACGAGGTAGGTCCACATATGGGCTGGTGGGCCGCCCATAGCGCGCACCGGTGGGAAGCCGATGACGGCATCCTCGGCGGCGACGACGATGTCGCAGAGCAGCGCAAGGTCGGTGCCGCCGGCCAGGCAGTAGCCGTGGATGCCGGCGATGACCGGCTTGTGCATGTCCCAGATTGCCATGCGGTCGAACTGCTGCTGCTCGAGCTGCCAGATGTCGTCTTCCAACGTTGCCATCCCGCGATAGACACGGCCGTATGTCTCAGCGGGCTGCCGTGCAGTCGAAGGGTGGATGTCATATCCCGCACTGAATGCGCGTCCGGCGCCGCGCAGCACGACGCAATGCACCTCCTTGTCGTTGTCGGCTTCCCACAACGCTGTGCGCAGTTCCTTCTGTAACGCGCCGGAAAGCGCATTGAGATGCTCTGGCCGGTTAAGGGTGATGCGTGCCCACCCGTTCTCGACGCTGTACAGGATGTTCTCGAAATCCATGGATACTCCTTTGGTTAGCGCAGGTAGCGCTGGATAGGCAACTCACGATGACGCTGCCCGGTTGCGCTGAAAACGGCGTTTGAGATCGCGGGGGCAACCGGCACGATCCCTGGCTCACCAGCGCCTGTCGAGGGCGTGTCGTCGTCACCGACTAGAAGGGTCTCGATGGCGGGTGCATCGTTCGACCGTGGCACGCGATAGCGAGTGAAGCCGGGGTTGAGCACACGACCGTTGCGGAAGTCGATGGCTTCCCAGAGCGCCGTACCCATGCCCATGACGATTGAGCCCTCGACCTGATTGCGCGCGCCCTCGGGATTGACCACAAGGCCACAATCCAGTGCCGCGGTAACGCGCTTGACCTGCACGTCCTTGTGCTGAATCTCGACTTCGAGGCACATGCCGACGTAGCTGCCGACGTCCAGGCCAATGGCTACGCCGTAGCCTGAGCTTGAGGGAGGCCCGGCGTTTTTCCATCCGAAGCTGTCCGCCGCGCGTTCGAGGACGCGTCGAAAGCGGTGATGGGCGAGATTGCGCAGACGAAGCTCGACAGGGTCGACCGCGAGCTCGGTCGCAATCTCATCGATGTGGACCTCGCGGGCGAAGTGGTTGGCGGCGCCGCCAAGCGAACGATAGGAGCCGGTCGAAAGCGGACTGTCAGATGTGTAGGTGGTGACTCTGACGTTCGGAGTATCGTAGGGTGTTTCCGAGCCGCGTCGGCCCAGGAACGGGCGATCGCCGGCGTGGTAGGCGTCGACCTGCCAGGACACGATCCGCCCGTTCTTGTTAAAGCCGCTCTTCACATTGATGACGGCTGCCGGACGAGCCGTGGCGTAGGTCATGTCCTCGGATCGGGTGTAGGCGACCCGTACGGGCCGGCCGGCGATGCGGGCGAGGCGCGCCGCCTCGTGGGCCACGGGATATGGACTCTTGCTGCCGAAGCCACCGCCGATCTCGGGCGCGATAACGCGCACCTGCTGTTCGTCGATCTCGAAGCGCTGGGCGAGCTCAGTGCGAATGCCGAAGGGGCGTTGCGTGCCGGCCCAGACGGTCAGCTGATCGCCTCGCCACTCCGCGACGGCAGCGCGGGGCTCCATCGGTGCGTTGGAGACGAAGGGAACAAAGTAAGTGGATTCGAGGACGTGGTCGGCGTTGCGAAAACCAATCTCAGTATCGCCCTGCTCCTGCGTCACGAAGGGATCGTGCCCTGTTTTGACGAGAATCTCTGGCAGCTCGACCGAGCTTGCGTCGGGGGCTGATTCTTCCCACTCAACCCTGATCGCGTTCAACGCCGCAGTCGCGTGCTCGTCGCTGTCGGCAAGGACAGCGGCGAGATCGTCCTCGACGACGACCTGGACGACGCCGGGCATCGCCTCGGCCGCCGAGATATCGATTGAACCGCGCTGTGCGCCGCGCGACGGACGGCGCAGGACAGCCGCAAACAGCATGTCTCCGCGGACGATGTCCTGGGAGTACTGCGCGCGGCCCGTGACGCGCGCTTCAGCGTCCACCCTCGAAAGGTCGTGGCCCATCACCGTAAAAGCGCTGGATGGCGTCAGGACCACGTCCGGGTCAAGGTTGCGCTCGATCGAGTGGTCCGCCACGAGGTCCGCGTAGGAAACGGCGCGACTACTGTCGTTAGTTGAGGCGACTCGGCCTTCAGCCGCTGACAGCTCGCTGGCGGGCAGGTCAAGCCGGTCGGCAGCCAGCTCGAGCAAGACCGAGCGGGCCGTGGCAGCGGCTTTGCGCAGCTCGAGTCCGACACTTGCTGTCGAGCGGCTGCCGAAGGTGCCCATGTCCCAGGGGACGCGCGCCGTGTCGCCGAGGAGGACATTCACCGAGGCAAGCGGCACGCGCAACTCCTCGGCGACTTCAATCGCAAGGCCGGTGCGAATACCCTGCCCGTACTCGACCTTGCCGGCGTAGACCTCGATCTCCCCGTCCGGGCGAACGGTAAGCCAGCGCGCTCGTTGCTGGTCGGGCTGGGTGTTGGCGTAGGCAACGCTGCGATACGTATTTGGCGGCGGCGGGTAGCCCTGGCTTGGGTCGCCGAGGATGTGGAGTCCGCGCTCGCCATCGCCAATCATCATTGACTGGCCCTAATGGTCTTAGCCGCGCGTTCAACGGCGCGCTGGATGCGCTGGTAGGTCCCGCAGCGGCAGACGTTGAGCGCGAGTGCTTCGCGAATCTGAGCGCTGCCCGCCTGAGAGTCGCGATTGAGCAGGGCGACCGCGGTCATGATGAAGCCCGGGATGCAGTAGCCGCACTGCATCGCCGACTCGGCGACGAAGGCCTGCTGCACGGGGTGGGGCTGGCCGTCTTCGGCGAGGCCCTCGATTGTCCTGATCACGCCGCCGGCCACTGCTCCGACCGTGGTGGTGCAGGAGCGTAGTGGCTGGCCGTCGACGAGGACCGTGCAGGCCCCGCAGAGGCCTTCGCCGCACCCGTACTTCGTGCCAGTGAGTCCGACGTCAAAGCGCAGGAAGCTGAGCAGGTTGCGCTGGAGATCCGTCGCTTCGTGGGACTGACCGTTGACCTCAATCGTCAGCATCTAAGAATGGTAATCCGCTTCGTTCCATTGGACTGTTTGCCGTCTCCGCAGCGCGCTGCGAGACTCAGGAGGAGCCGACGGCTCGCTTATCCCCACCAAACCGCGGGCGCTCGCTCGCCAGCGACGAAAGGCACTCGACTGTTGACTGAGCAATGGACCACGCCCGGCGTAACCGTTTGGTTCACCGGGCTTTCCGGTGCAGGCAAGACGACGATATCCGAGATCCTGGCTCGCAAGCTGCGCGAGCGCGGGTTGAAAGTCGAGATCCTGGACGGCGATATCGTCCGCGAGAACCTGAGCAAGGGCCTTGGTTTCAGCAAGGAAGACCGGGACATCAACATCCGACGGATCGGGTTTGTCTGCAGCCTCCTTTCCCGTAATGGAGTCGTAGCCCTCGCCGCGGCGATCTCGCCGTACCGGGCCGTGCGCGATGAGGTCCGAGCTGGGATCGAAAACTTCGTCGAGGTCTACGCCAAATGCCCTATCGACGTGCTCGCCGAGCGAGATGTCAAGGGCCTTTACAAGAAGGCTCTGGCCGGCGAGATCGAGAACTTCACCGGCGTGTCGGATCCGTACGAGGAGCCGCTCCATCCCGAAGTGACGGTCGAGACGGACCACGGCACTCCCGAGGAGTACGCAGACGAGATCATCACAGTCCTCGAGGCTCGCGGTTATCTCCGTCGGGCCCAGACTCCCGCCGCGGTTTAACGCCTGAATCAACCATAACCCTCACCCTTCGCTGCCCCGCATAGCTGCATGCTGGTCGAGCACGACCGCTCGGCTATGCCGTTCTCCACACAAAGATTTCTGAATTTCGGCCCGGAAAAGTGATCCGCTGCCGCTGGCTGATCCGCGCCGTCAGGACGTCGGTATAGGTCTGTATGCGTAGAACAGCACAGGAAAGGGGGAGGATCGCGGAACTGAAGAGCAAGTGAGGGGGTCCGGGAGCGACCTTTCCCCCTCAACCCATCGGCAAGAAAACCGACAGGAGTAGATTATCGATGAAGCTTAGGAGACTCGCTTTTTCCGCGGGTCTGGCCCTGACAGCCATAGCCGGAGCAGCCTTATGGCTGGGCTCCGGCGAAAGCGGCGACACGTCGAGTCACCGCGAAGCTCCGCTGATCAGCCAGGACCCCACCGCGGACACGACGGACCTTTATGCGTTCGTCAGCCCTGATGCCCCCGACACGGTAACGTTCGTGGGCAACTGGATACCACTGGAGCTCGCGCCCGCCGGACCGAACTTCTACAAGTTCGGCGACGACGTGCGCTACGAGTTCAACATCGACAACGACGGCGATGCCGTGGCCGACGTCACCTACCGGTTCACGTTCGCCACGCAGACAGTCGACCCCAGCACGTTCCTTTACAACACCGGCCCGGTGACGAGCTTCAGCGACGACACGCTGAACGTGAAGCAGACCTACACGATCACCAAGGTCGTGGACGGCAGCGAGACCGAGATTGCGTCCGGGTTGCCGGTGGCGCCGTACAACGTAGGGCCGGCCTCGATGCCGGACTACGAGGCGCTGGCGGTCGAGGCGATCCAGGAGCTGCCGGGTGGTGGCCAGGTGTTCGCCGGACCCCGCGACGACCCCTTCTTCGCGGCTCTCGGCCCGATCTTTGACCTTTTGCAGGTCGAGCCTGCCGTGGAGGACGCCGGCTACACCGACTACCTGGCCGGTGCCAACGTCCACTCGATCATCCTGCAGGTCCCCATGACCGAGGTGACGAGCGATGGGATGGCACCGACCGACCCGGCCGCGCCGAACGCCGTGATCGGTATCTGCGCGACCTCGCACCGACAGTCGACGACCGTCCTCAACCCCGACGGCACGAACACCTCTGACGGCGAGTTCGTGCAGGTTTCCCGGTTGTGCCAGCCGCTGGTCAACGAGGTGATCGTGCCACTGGCCGCGAAGGACCTGTTCAACAGGTCGCTTCCCGCCGATGACGGCCAGTTCCTGGCAGGTGTCCAGGATCCGATCCCGGGCCGGCTCATCCCTGCCATCTACGGTGTGGATGTTCCTCCGGCGCCGCGCGACGACCTGGTCACTGTCTTCCTGACAGGTATTCCTGAGTTGAACCAGCCGGCGAACGTTGTGCCGTCGGAGCAACTCCGCCTGAACCTGGCGATCCCGCCCTCGGATAGCCCGGACCCATTGGGAATCCTGGCTGAGGACACGGCCGGATTCCCGAATGGCCGCCGCCTTGCCGACGACGTCGTGGACATCGCACTGCGCGTCGTTGCTGGCGCGACGCCGTTTACGCCGGACTTCAACGTCGCACCGAACA
>DASTBR010000007.1:0-2700 GCA_035711945.1 Dehalococcoidia bacterium | reverse complement strand
CCCTATGGGCGTGAGGAAGTCGCAGCCGGCGCCGATCGCAACCGCCATCAAGAACGGGTCAGGGCTCAATCCCAGCTGGCCAGCCAAGCTCGCTCCGATGGGAGCCATGACCAATACGGTCGCAGCATTGTTGAGGAACGGCGTCAGTGCCATGGCCGCGATCAGCATCATTCCGAGCGCACCAAGTGAGGGAAGAGACTGGGCCGCTGTCGAAAGCCAGCCGGCGACCAGCTCGGTCGCGCCGGTCGTCTGCCGCGCTTCGCTTACCGGGATGAGCGCGCCGAAGAGAATCAGCACCGGCCACTCGATGGCGTCGGACGCCTCCTTGAGCGTCAGCACCTGGAACACCAGCACCGCCACGGCCGCGCCGAAAAAGCCGACCGGCACCGACATAGTTCCTGTGCTCACCAGGACCATGGCGATACCGAGAATGCCCGCGGGCAGGTATATGTTGCGGCTGCGACCAAGCGGGACATTCCGCTCGGCCAGAGGCAGGCAACCAAGGGCTGCCAGCTTGTCGCTGATCCGCTCCCCACGGCCCCTAAGCACCAGCACGTCGCCGGGTTGAAAGCGCACGCGACGAAGCCGCTGGGCGATTCTCCGGCCGGAGCGGCTGACTGCTAGCAGGTTGAGACCGTAGCGCTCCCGCAGGGCGAGCAGCTCCACCGTGGTGCCGATCATGGCCGAGTTAGGGGTCACCACCGCCTCGACGACCGCCAACTCCTCCCGATGCGCCTCCCCCGACGCGATCTCCTTATCGTCGATCAGCTCCAGCTTCGCGCCAAGGACGAGCCTCGATAGCGCGTGCGTGTCGGCCTCGAGGACGAGAATGTCTCCGTCATAGAGTACCCAATGGCCGGCTGGGATGTAGCGCCGGTATCCTTCACGGATGATCGCGGCAACGGTCACGTCGCCCTCTGCCAGAGCTTCCAGATCCCGGACTGCCCTGTGGACATAGGGCGAAGCTGCTGGCAGGCGGACCTCCAAGGTGTAGTCCTCGATCGAGAAGCGGGTCTCCGGCGTAACCCCGGCACCGCTCTTGATCGTCGGCAGCAGCCGCCAGCCGAAGGTGAGGAAAGCGATGCCTGCGGCGGCCAGGCAGATGCCGACAGGCGCGAAGTCGAACATGCGAAACGGCTCGCCGGTGATCTGTTCCCGCATGCGCGAGACGATGACGTTGGGGGAGGTGCCGATCAGGGTGATCAGCCCGCCGAGCAGGGAGGCGAACGACAGCGGCATCAACACGCGCGACGCTGGCTTCTCTGTCCGTCGCGCGACCTGCAGCGCAATGGGCATGAAGATCGCCAGCGCGCCGATGTTCTTCATGAAGGCCGAGAGTGCCGCGACCGCCGAGGACAGCACAGCTACCTGCATCGCGCTGGTCTGCATCCGTGGCACGAGAGGCTTCATGAGGTTCTCGACCAGCCCTGACCGGCCGATCGCGGCGCTGACCACCAGGGCCCGAGCCCACGATGATGACGATGTCGTCGCTGAAGCCTCGGAACGCTTCGTTGGGTTTGACGATGCCGCATGCGATCGACGCCAGCAGCGCCAGCAAGGCGACCAGGTCGTAACGGATGTGGTCCCATATCAGGAGACCGATCGTGCCGAGAATAATGGCGAACGCGAGCGCCTGATCGAGCGTCATGCTTTACCTTTCGAACGACGGCCGCAACATTGGTGCCTCATTGCCGTGGCACTTGGCCACGGCAGATCGGCAGAATCGGAAGTGACTTCTCGACCCGTTGCGGAATACGAGTGAGAAAGGCGCTTCATTCAGGTTCGAACTTTCGAATTAGCGTCGAGTCCTTCTCCGCATGGATCGCCAATGATCGGCGGAGCCGTGATGGCGGCGAGCAAGCAGTTGGCACGACCGCTGGAAAGAATCACGTAGGACGGCACACCCGACGCGCCCTCCGTCGCCCGATCCCAGCGACCTGGCTTAGGGATCAGTAGCCGCATGTCAAGCATGGGGGCGCGTTGCCGTGATGCTCGCCTGCGAAGAGCAGAAAAAGGGGCCGGCGGGAGTGCCGCCGGCCCGATTGGCCGTCGTCCAGAGAGGCCTCAAGCGGCAGCCCGCAGCGCCGCCTGATTGACCTCGGAGAGCGCGATCTGATTCAGCTTTTGGTCCGCCTCCTTTTCCTCGTCCAGCGTCTCGTCCAAGAGCCGCGCCGCGTCCTGGTGGCCGCAGGCCTCCGCGAGCGCGCGGAGCGAGCCATAGGCGGCGATCTCGTAGTGCTCAACCTTCTGAGCACCGGCGATCAGAGCGGCGT
This sequence comes from Dehalococcoidia bacterium, assembly GCA_035711945.1. Lineage (GTDB taxonomy): Bacteria > Chloroflexota > Dehalococcoidia > WHTO01 > WHTO01 > DASTBR01. The sequence continues at coordinate 427 of DASTBR010000007.1, read as the reverse complement.
CCAAAACCTGCGGGGTCTTGATCTCTTCCATCATCTCACTGGCCTCCTCGACGAGGCCCCGCATCGCCTCGCAACGCTTGCCGCGAGCCCGAGTGTCGAGCTTGTCGAAAACCTGCTCCAACCGCTCGACCTGGGTCTTGGTTTGCTCGAGATGCTCCTGAAAAGCTTGGCGCAGTTGCTCGGATGAGGAAGCCTTCGCCATCTTGGGCAAGGCCCTCACCAGCTGCTTTTCCGCGTCGTAGATGTCTCGCAGCTCGTCCAACAGGAGATCCTGAACATTTTTGACCGGCATCGCTTTGCCTCCGCGCTGGGTGCATGTTGCCTCTGAACGGCAACGCCGGGATGACAGTTCCAAGCGTGTCTCCCGATGTCAGACGGGCATCTTCGTTGGACGCGCCAAGCCGCCTTGCTGTGCCCTGCGTCCAGC
>DASTBR010000006.1:0-6298 GCA_035711945.1 Dehalococcoidia bacterium | reverse complement strand
TCCTGCAGGTCGCCGGCGCCCGGGTTGGAGGTTCGGCAGAGCAGAAAGGCAGTCTTGCCCAGCCGCAGAAATGGCTCGACCGCATCGAACCCCGGGTAGGGACTGACGGTCACGGCGTCGAATCCCCAGACGTCATACATGGCGCGGGCGTAAGCTGCCGCCGTGTTCGGCACGTCGCCGCGTTTGGCATCGCCGAGGACTGGTATGCCGGCAGGCACATCTTTCACCGTTTGGGCCAGCGCCGCGTAGCCGGTGGCGCCCATCGCCTCGTAGAAGGCGACGTTCGGCTTGTAGGCGCAGACGAGGTCCTTCGTGGCCGCGATGATCTCCCGATTGAAGGCCGCCACATCACTGATGGGAAGCTTTTCCGGGTCGGGATCGAGGCCGACGCAGAGCAGCGAGCGATTAGCCGCGGCGGTCGTAGCCAGCTTGTCCCGGAAGGAAGAAGGATCACTCATGGGATGTCGCATCCGGCCTGTCGCCAGTGGTCGAGGACCCTGGCCAGCTCGTGACTGTCCCCACTGGTTAGGTATTCTACGCCACCCCGTGAGCCCTGGGGCGCTAGCGCGCCAGCTTCGTCGAGCACCTGGGCAACCCTGCGGGCAACAGGCTCGGCCGCATCCACAACCGTTACACCGGTGGCTCGCTCCACGAGAGGACGCAGGAAAAAGTAGTGGGTGCAACCGAGGACCACCACGTCAGTGCCAGCGGTCAGCAGAGGCTCAAGATATTGCTTCAACCTGGGCTCGATCTCGCTCGCTGCGGCGCCCACCTCAACGAGCTCAGCGAGCCCAGCGGCGGGAACCGTCGTAACCTCGGCGCCGTTGGCGAATTGGTCGATCAAGTCGGCCAGGCCTTGGCCTCGGCTGGTGCCTTCGGTTGCCAGCACGCCGACTCGGCGAGACACAGACAGGGCGCTGGCGGGCTTAACGGCGGGAACCATTCCGACGAAGGGAACGTCGTAGCGTTGACGGAGGTCGGCCAGCGCCACCGAGCTGGCGGTGTTGCAAGCGACCACTATCAGCTTCGGTGAGTACTGAAGCAACCGTTCGGTTGCCGCCCTGGACAGAGCCCTCACCTGCTCGGCCGACTTCGACCCATAAGGAAAGTTCGCGTTGTCGGCGTAGTAGATCAGCTGCTCGGCGGGGAGGATCTTGTGGGCCTCAGCGAGGACGGCAACCCCGCCGATGCCCGAATCAAAGAAGCCGATCGGACGAGCGTCCGTCACGCTCTGGATGGTAGTAGACTCCGCCGCGTGCTTATCGATGTCGCTGCGACCCCACGGCCCTCTGCGCCGACTCAGCCGATCACGATCGTCGCGGACACGTTACGGGCGGCAACGACGATTACGACGATGCACGAGCGTGGCATCAAGGAGATTCTGATCGCTGAGGGCATCAGCGACGCCAGGCAGTTAAAGCGCGCTCATCCTCAAGCTCTCCTCTGCGGCGAAGAGGGCGGACTGCCACCGCCAGGTTTCGACTACGGAAACTCGCCGGTCGAATTAGTGGCGGTGGACCTCGATGGCCGAACAGCCATCCTCGCCACCTCCAACGGGACACCGCTGCTGAGGCAGCATGCTGCAGCAGACGTGCTGCTGATCGGGTGTCTGCGGAATGCGGCAGCGACGGCGAAGGCCGCGGCCGGCCCAGACAAACCGCTGCTCATAGCGTGCGCTGGCTCGTCATCGTCTGGCGAACCGATGCTGGAGGACACATACACGGCCGGCGTAATCGTCAACCACCTCATTCGGATCCACGAGGGCTTCCAGCTAACCGAAGGAGCCCAGGAAGCCTTCGAATCCTTCCTGGCCCACGAAGGGGACGCCGAACGCGCCTTCTCCCAGTCAGCTCACGCCGAGCGACTGAGGACCCTCGGCTTCGCCGCTGACCTCGAGTTCTGCGCCGAAACGGACGTTTCGTCGGTCGTAGTTATGGCAGAAATCAGGGACGGAATGCTTCGAACTGCTCTGCTGCGCAGCTAGCGCAACTGTCGCCACTCACGCTGCAGAGAGCCCACCTGTTCGGAAGTGATGTCGCTTCGCCCATAGCGAACGAGCTCGAACTCGCGTGTCAACCGTCGGCCAAAATCCGACGAGACGACAGAGTCGATCGCCGGCGCGAACCGTCGCGGAGTCATCGATCCCCCGCGCTGTGCGCCGCGGCGTTCCGTCTCTGCGAGGACTCCAAGATAGAGCTCTCGCAGCGCGAGCCCGTCGCGACTCAAGTCGGGCAACTTGTCGCCCTGCTGTGATCGCGCTGGCCGCAGACCCTTGAGCAACGACAGAAGATCCTCGAGGACGTTTCCGGCGTGCGCCACCGACTCCTTCTCTTCCTCCTCCTCGGTGCGTTTTCGCAGGTAGAGGAACAATGACGACAGGACTATCAGCACGAAGGCGATTAGGGCGATTCCGCCAAGGACGCGCAGGCTCACGAACACCCAACCGAAGCTCGAACCACCGCCTTCTTCGTCGCCGCTGGTCAGCTGCTCTGGCTGGATCTCGGGCTGCGGTAGATCGCCCAGCAGCCCTTCGACCGGAACAAGGATCAGAAACAGCTCGGTGATCAGGACGAAGGGCAGAGCCATGATCAGGAGCAGGACGCCGCCGGCGATCAAGATGCCACGCCAGAGTGGCAGCAGGGGCTCGGAGAGGCCGGTCGCAGGAACCAACGCCGCAAGTCCGGCAAGGATGAAGATGCCGACAAGGGTTAGCAGCAGCGCGAGGCCCCATGACCCGGCAACGCTCAGCCCGCCGAGACGGCCTGTCTCGACCTGCTGATTGGCGGCAATAGCTATCAGACCAACGGCCACGTAAGGCAAGGCCAGCCGGACAACGGTGAATTCGGAATCAAGGTCGTTTCGAAGCAGTACGGCACCGGCCAGGACAACGATCCCGATCCCGAACGAGCCTCTCACATCTTCTGGCGGAAGCTTGTTCTGCACGAGGATCAGCCAGCGTACCCAGAGAGCGAAGACGGCAAGCGTGCCGACTACAAGCGCTGACTGTCCGGTCAAGGCATCCCCCGGCGAGGACAGCAAATCGATCAGCCAGCCGAGGTCCCAAAACCGCAGGTCATGCGCGTACTCGATACGCAGCAGGCCGTATATACAGAGCAGAGAGATCGCCCCGCCGACCGCTGCCAGGACGATCTCGCGAAAGTCGAAGCTGCGCACGAGCCTCGTAACCAATACAGCAAGGACAACTGTGGCAATCAGCGTGACCAGGCTCGGTACGCGGCCACCCGAGAACACCTGCGCGAACATCGCGATGGCCGCGAAAGCCCAGATGGCCTCCATGACGCCGGCCAATATCTCAGCCAGTGACCGCGGGATCATGGCGCCGCCGCCTCCTGGGGCGCGAAGCGACTCCCGACGTAAGTCACGCCTACTCCGTCCGGAACCGCGATGGGTTCGCCGACGGCTACCACTGTGACGGGATGGCGCGCCGCCAGCGTCATCAGGCCAGCGGCGAGGTCCTCGTCCATCAAGGCAGTAACGAGAACAACGCTGCAGCCCGCCGGCAACAACCGTCGTTGCTCATCGAGCATCTGCGTAAGCGACGTCAACGTCAGTGGCGAAATGACGGCGAGGGCCTCGAGAATGCGCGGAAGTTGCTCGAGAGAGCGCGCCGGAGGCACCCGCAGCGGCCGATCGGCGCCGGGGTAGCTGCCGTTGGCGACAAGCCCGGTCGCCAGGCGGGCGTCAAGCGAGTCGCGGGCTACCGACGCCGCCACGCTTATCGCGCGCTCGAGCAGGACAGGGTCGTAGCCCTCCCAGCTCTTCTCCAAGGTGTTGATGTTGAGCGCGACCAGGAGCTCCAGCGAGCCAGCCGGCTCATAGACTCGTGACTGCAGCGTCTGTCGGCGCGCTGTTGCCTTCCATTCGAGCCGTCGCACCGAATCACCCGGACGATAGTCGCGTACCCCGGCCGGGCGCAGCGGGTCCTCGACCAACGGCTGAATACCCTTCAGCTCGCCCGATGGCCTGGCAGGCTTTAGATCGAGCGGCCCGATGTCGTACATGCGAGGCAGGACGAGTACGTCACTCCCTGCCTCTTCCTGGCTCTCCCGTCTGAAGAAGCCGAACAGATCGCCCGAGCGCAGGCGCGTAGGACCGATTTTGTAGTAGCCCCGCTCGCGACACTCCAGCTCGTAATCCCAGGTCACCTGTTGGTACCAGGAGAGGCCTGTGGCCCGTGCCAGGAGTCCCGTTTTAGCGATGTAGGAAGGCTTCAGAGTCCTGCCAACTGGAGGGAGCGCCTCTGGGATCCGCTCTTCGACCTCAATCCAGGGCAGCGGAAGCGGCTTGTTGTTCACCAGGACCTGGCTGAAGCCCAGGGTCTCACCGACAAATGCCCGCCGCTCGGGCAGAACGCGGACATAGCTGACCCGCTCCAGCGAGAGGTTGGACCAGAGTCGGGTCACGGCGCCGATAAGGAAAATGAAGACCCCGAGGGCCACGACCAATCCCGACGTCGCCGCCAGTCCGACAAGCGTGACAAAGAAGGATCCCAGAAGCCAGAGGTGCCTGATCAGCATCCAGAGTTACTCGGTGATTGGTACGGGCACGCTTTCCAGGACTTCCTCCACCAAGGCATCCGAATCACGACCCCGCAGTCGCGCCTGGGAGCTCAGGATCAGCCGGTGTGGAAGGACGAGGAGGGCCATCTCCTGGATGTCATCCGGCAGCACGAACGAGCGGCCCCGGAGCGCGGCCAGTGTCCGCGCCGCGCGGAACAAGGCCAGGCTGGCTCGGGGGCTGGCGCCGAGGACAAACGCAGAGTGGCGCCGCGTTGCCCGCACAATCTCCAGCATGTAGCGCCTGAGCACCGGCTCGAAATGGACACTATCGACGTCATCCGCAGCGGCCAGGAGCTCGCCAGAGGAGACGACCGGATCGAGGGCCACGGTTGAGCGCGTTGCCGAGCCGTGCCGATCGAGAATCTCCTCTTCCGCCGCTTCATCTGGGTAGCCCAACTTGATACGCAGCATGAAGCGGTCCAATTGGGCTTCAGGAAGCGGAAAGGTTCCTTCCAGCTCGACCGGATTCTCTGTGGCGAGGACGAGGAAAGGTTGTGGAAGCTCGAGCGTTTGACCCTCGATCGTGACCTGACGTTCCTCCATCGCTTCGAGCAAGGCGCTCTGGGTGCGCGGCGTGGCGCGGTTGACCTCATCGGCCAGCAGGATCTGCGTGTTGATCGGACCTGGCCGGAACTCGAACTCGCCGGAGCGTTGGTTGTAAAAATTGATCCCTACCAGGTCGGCGGGAATCAGGTCCGGAGTGAACTGGATCCGCTTGAACGAGCAGCCCAGTGATTGGGCGATGCTGCGTGCCAGCGTCGTTTTGCCTATGCCGGGCACATCCTCGATCAGGATGTGTCCCTGGCTGAAGATCGCCACCAACACGCTCTCGATCACAGGCGTCTTGCCGACGATGACGCGCTCGACGTTGTCCTGGAGGCGTGTGGCGATGTCGTTCAGCCGGCCGATGGAGGTCTGTTCGGTCTGCATCTATGCCCCGCGTATAGTATCAATCGACCGCCCTCGGCCAATCGGCCAAAAGACACATGCTCAGGCGATACAGCCGGCCAGCGAGATCATCAAGCAGGCCGCAGGTACTGCTGGGCCATCATCACGCGTTCCCGATGAGGGGGATGGCTGTAGAACCAGATCTTGCTGAGCCGTCCGGGATCCGCTTCGGATAGGTTCTGATCGGTCAGCTTGGTCATCATCGAGATGAACTGCTGAGGCATCTCGGTCTTCTCCAGCGCGTAGCGGTCCGCCGCCGCTTCGATCGAACGGCTGTAAGCATTTTCGATGGGGCGCAGGACCAGGCCGACGGCGCCGAGGACCAGGGCAACGAGCGGCAACCCGGCGACATCAGACAAGCCATCGTAGCCGAGCTCGTCGATCCCCCAATCAAGCACGAAGTACGCTGCGGCGAAGGTCACAAGCGTGGAGACGGTCGAGACGGCGATACCACGAGGGATGTCGCGATGCACATGGTGGGCCAGCTCGTGCGCGATCACTACTTCGATCTCCTCTGTCGTGTAGCCCGCGAGGAGGGTGTCCGCGAGGAGGATGCGCCGCGTACTGCCCAGGCCCATCAAGACCGCGTTGGAGGTGGTCCCCTTGCTGCTTAAGTCGATGACGTAGACGCCCTTAACCTTCACGCCTGCGTCCGCGGCCAGCGCCTCAAGCCGCCTTAACAGGACTTCGTCCTGCAGCGGCTCGAGCTTGAAGAACAACGGCACGAGCAGCACCGGCGCGAGCATCCCAAGGACGACCGTGACAACCAG
>DASTBR010000005.1:0-4340 GCA_035711945.1 Dehalococcoidia bacterium | reverse complement strand
TCAAAGCAGGACCGATCCCCTGTGTGGCAAGTACCTTTGCCGAGCATTTCGACGCGCAGCAGGATGGTATCGTCGTCACAGTCGACCGAGAGGCGCTTGACGGCCAGGTAGTCGCCGGACGTTGCGCCCTTGTGCCAGAGCTCGTTCCGGCTGCGACTCCAAAACCATGCCTGCCCGGACTCTCGAGTCCGCGCGAGCGATTCCTGATTCATGTAGCCCAGCATCAACACGTCGCCGGTCGCATCGTCCTGGACGATGGCCGGGACGAGCCCATCCTTATCCCACTGCATGCTCCAACCTCACAGGCACGCCTGCCGCCGCGAGGCGTCGCTTAACATCTCTGATTCTCAACTCGCCGAAGTGGAAGACGCTGGCGGCGAGCATTGCGTCAGCTTTTCCATCCACCACGGCGTCTACAAAGTGGTCGACGGTGCCCGCACCGCCTGAGGCGATCACCGGTACCTCGACAGCCTCCGAGACTGCGCGCGTTAGCTCCAGGTCGTAGCCGTCCTTCGTCCCGTCCCGATCCATGCTGGTCAGCAGGATCTCGCCGGCGCCGAGCTGGACAGCGCTATGTGCCCACTCGACCGCGTCCATTCCGGTAGCAGTGCGGCCGCCACGCGCGTAGACTTCCCAGCCACCAGACTTTCGTGCGCGAGCATCGATCGCAACGACAATGCACTGCGCACCGAAGCGTTGCGAACAGGCGGCCACGACTTCGGGGTCGAAGATCGCCGCCGTGTTTAGCGACACCTTGTCGGCGCCAAGCGAAAGCAGCTGTCGCACATCGTCCGGCGACCGCACGCCGCCACCGACTGTGAAGGGGATGAAGACCTCCGAGGCTACGCGCTCCACGAGGTCGTAGACGGTGGTCCGGTCGTCGCTACTCGCCGTGATGTCGAGAAAGACCAGCTCGTCGGCACCCTCATGCTCATAAACAGAGGCCAGCTCGACGGGGTCGCCGGCGTCCCGCAATTCGACGAAGCGAATCCCCTTGACAACGCGGCCGCCATCTACGTCAAAGCAGGGAATTATCCGCTTCGTGAGCATTGCGCTAACTTCCTGACAGCTGGCGGATGACGCAGCTGCAGCTCGCCCTGGCGATGATCTTTCCATCCGCCGTCGAGAGAGTCGCCTCGGCCATGCGCACCGTCTTCCCACGGTGTGTTACGCGCGCCTCACCTGTGAGCTGGCCGGCCGTGGCTGGCCGCAGGTACTGCACGTGCAGGTCGACCGTTGAGTGCACTTCGTCCTCGTTCATCGTTGTGATGACAGCCGGGCCGAGGGTGTCGTCGAGCATGGCCGCAAGGAAGCCGCCCTGCACGACGTTGCCGAGGTTATAGAACTCCTCGCGCGCATCGAACGTCGCCTTGAAGTAACCGTCCCGCGCTTCGACGGCCTTACCGCCAAGTGAAACGGCGCAGTTCGGGAGTGGTGCCCGTCCGGCAACGATCTCCGTGATATCGGCTCTCATCAGCCGATTGTCGAGGATGCCATTGCCTCGCGGAGCGTAAATGTTCCCTCGTAGAGCGAGGTTCCGACGATGCATGCCTCGGCGCCGGTCGCTTCAGTGGCACGCAGGTGGTCGATGGTTCCGATGCCACCAGAGGCGATGACCGGCGCGGAGATCCTGTCGATGAGAGCGCGCAGAGTCTCGAGGTTCGGGCCCGTCAGCATCCCGTCGCGTTTGACGTCGGTGTAGAGGAAGCGTGGCGCCCCTGCCGCCTCCAGCTCTTCAGCCAGGTCGATAGCATCGACCTCGCTGACCTCGTGCCATGCCTCGGCTGTAACCCTGCCGCCCTGAGCGTCCAGCGCGACGACAATTTGCCCCGGGTAACGAGCGCAGGCGTTGAGCACGGTTTCCTGGTCTTTGATGGCGGAGCTACCGAGGATCACCCGGTCGGCGCCTGCCTGAACGTAGGCCGTAACATCCTGCAGTCGGCGGACGCCGCCGCCAACCTGAACAGGCAGCGGGGCAACAGCGGTTAGCAGTTCTCGGATCAAGCTGAGTTGCTCGGTTCGACCGGCCTTTGCGCCGTCGAGGTCAACCACGTGGAGCCTGGTGGCGCCCTCGTCCTGCCAGCGTCGAGCCATGGCAACGGGGTCTGCGCCGTATGTCTTTTCGCGCGCGTAGTTGCCCTGCTTGAGGCGCACACAGCGACCATCCCTGATGTCGATTGCTGGGATGACCTGCATTAGACGGGAACGCTCAGGGACCGGGCGGCTTCTGTTAGAAAGTTGCGGTACAAGCGCAGCCCCGCTGCGCCGCTCTTCTCGGGATGGAATTGAGTAGCGACGATATTGTCGCGAATCACTATCGCCGGGAAACGAACTCCGTACTCCGAGCTCGCGGCGACGACATTCTCGTCCTCCGGCTGGGCATAGTATCCGTGCAGGAAATAGAAGTACTCGCCGCCGGGTATGTCCTTGAGGACCGGGTGCTCAATCTCCACATCGATGGTGTTCCAGCCCATCTGCGGAATCTTGAGGCCTGCTGGAAAGCGCACAACGCTACCCGGTATGACATCCAAGCATTCGTGCCGACCACCCTCTTCGGAGTAGCTCATGAGGGCCTGGAGGCCCATGCAAACACCCAGGAATGGGCGCCCTGATGTGATGTACTCACGAATAGGTTCGGCCAGCCGCCGTTCGTGCAAACTGGCCATCGTATCCGCAGCCGCTCCGACGCCCGGCAGAATGACTGCAGTCGCGTCATCCAGCGAGGCTGGATGATCGCTGATATCGCAATCGAAACCGCCGTGTTCTACCGCTCGTGCCACGCTGCGCAGATTCCCAGCGCCGTAGTCGAGGATGATTGCCTTCACAACCCGAGGATAGCGAGGTCGCGCGCGCCAGAGCGTCCGCAGTTGCTGGCTGCCGATAACCATAGTGATGGTTTCGCTCTGTCGCATCCTCGCGCTTGGGGCAATGGCGGCGTTGTGTGCTGCCTGCCTGGAGGCGCGTGCAGCCGCTGTCGATCCTGACGGAGAGGCAATCCGTTGGGCGGTCATGCGATACGAAGGCGAGGCCGGTGTGGAAGACATCGATGAGCTCGTGGCGGCCAGCGTCCCGCACAACGGCGGAGTCATCAGTCAGATCGAGTTCGTCCTTGAACACTCGCAGGGCTGGCAGCGCACCGGCTTTGATTTCCAGCGGATATCCAACGGCAGTGATGCCGACATCCTGGTGTTCATCTTTCCGAATGACGAGGCGGTTAGCTGTGGTGGTCATGGGCTCGCTGCCGGCTGTGCGGGTGGCGCCGAGTATGACGGTCGCGTGATCTGTCAGATCACGGCGGCAAACGACTGGCGTGACACTATCGTCATCAACCATGAGATCGGCCACTGCCTCGGTCTTCCCCACTCTGATGGACCCGGCGTGATGACTGTCGATTACAGCAAGCTCCGCAGTTGGCCGACTGATGAAGAGATCGAGGCGGCTCGACAGAACATCGAGTAATCGGTAAACCGACAGTGGCTCGTACGATAAGTACGTATGCCCCGTCTCTTACCCTTAGTCGTCTTCGCCCTCACGATCACGGCCTGTCTCGGCGGCTCCGACGATGAGAAGACCGCTCAGTCGGCATCCAGCGAAGACACGGCGACGGCAGTACCGGAGCCTGAACCTACCCTCAGTCCGCCCCGGCCAGCGGTTGAGACGCCTGAGCCGGCGGTTCCGGTGATCCGCTGGCTGCCATTGCGCTTCGCGGGCTCAGCGGACGTTGCCTTTCTCTCCGACCTGCTCGAGAACAGCGAGGCGCTCAACGAGGAGGTGATCTTCCAGATCGAGTCTGTTCTCGAGGACCCTCGAGGCTGGCAACAGTCTGACGTCGACTTCCAGCGCGTCACTAACGAACCGATCAGCCTGAACGACGGGACCGTGGATCTTTTCGTCTTTGTTTCGAATCCGGGCGCCGTCCCCTGTGCCGGTGCTGGCGATGAGGATGCCGTCGTCGTCGGCTGCTCTGTGGGCGGCGAGTTCCCAACCGATCCGCCCTGTGTCCTGATAGTCCCAGACTTCGAGCGCTCGGCAATCACGGTCAATCACGAAGTCGGACATTGCCTGCGCATACTCCACAACCCCGCACCCGGCGTCATGTCGGAGTTCGTCAACATTGCAACGGAATGGCCGACGGCCGACGAGATCGCCGTTGTGCGACGCCTGCTCGATCCCTTTCGGTAACGGGGCGAGGCTATCCTTTTAGGCTGGAACTGAGTGCTCTCATAGATTCGCGATGACGACACAAGCCGAAGCCCACTCGCAGGACGATCGCGCCTTTTACGAGGCCCAACCGCGAGTCGAGGAACTGCGCGCCCAGATCAACCACCATAACTACCGCT
>DASTBR010000004.1:0-8304 GCA_035711945.1 Dehalococcoidia bacterium | reverse complement strand
GAACTGATCGTTAATCTTCGCAACAGCGACGTCCTTTCGGACGTGACCACCATGCTGCGAAGTCGAGGAAGAGGCGCGGCGGCTGATCGGCTGGAGGAACTCTTTTCGGCTCGCCTTGACAGTGTCGTCCAGAGTCTTCCTGCCGGCGTGACCGTCGAGGAGCGCTACGAGTTCTTAGGCGGCCTGTTGATTTCAGTCAGGACTTCCGAGGCGCTGGACGCGCTCGGCAGTCTCCCGAATGTCCTGTCGATTGGCGTGCCAGAAGTTTCCGAGCCTCTGCTGACGGAGTCCCTGGCGCTGATTAACCAACCCGAGGCAGCTGCCGCGGGGTATGAAGGGGCAGGGACAGCGGTGGCCGTGCTGGATACCGGTGTGGATTATCTCAACTCGGCCTTCGGCAGCTGCAACGGCGGCGGGGCGAACTGCCGCGTGAAGTTCGTCGGCGACTTTACGCCGGGCTATGCCGACAACTCGCGTGATGATCACGGCCACGGCACCAACGTCTCGGGCATCGTCGCAGGGGTGGCACCGGGAACGGGCATTCTTGGGCTGGACGTCTTCCGCAAAGACCTCGGCGGGCTGTGCGCCGGTCAGAACTGCGCGAGCGATGCAGACATCATGAGCGCGATTAACTGGGTGCTGGCCAACGTCGGGGTCTACGACACGAAGTCCGTAAACATGAGCCTCGGCAGCGGACCGCACAGCGCAGGCAGCTGCCCGACCAACTTGCAACCGTCGTTCCAGAGCCTGATGGCGGCAGGGATCCTGCCCGTTGTCGCGTCGGGTAACAACGCCAGCACCTCGCTGATCGCGTACCCAGGCTGTATCCCGGAGGCATACACGGTCGGCGCCGTCTATGACGCGAACGGCAGCGGGGTGTCCTTCGGCATCTGCACTGATTCCAGCCGGGCGGTCGATCGAGTTACATGCTTCTCGAACAGCAATGGGACGATGCTTGATTCGGTGGCTCCGGGCGGAGCGATTACGGCGGCAGGGATCACGATGTACGGCACGTCGCAGGCTACTCCGCACGTAGCCGGCGCGGCGGCTGTCCTGGGGGCTATCGAGGGCGTCACGGTTGCCGAGGTTGAGAACGCGCTGAAGACGACCGGCCCTTTGATTACAGACCACAGAAACGGGGTGCAGAAGCGCCGGCTGGACCTGGAGGCCGCTGTCGGCTCGGTTGCGCAGGTCGAGCCACCGGGGCAGCCGATTGCGATGACGGCAGCGCAGACGCAGGACGACGACGCGGACGGCCGGATCGACGGCATCAGGCTGGTCTTCGCGGAGAACGTGAACGACGACTTCGACGATCTTTCGGTAGCGGTCGCGGGCTACCAGGTCACCGGATTCCGCACCGATAGCCCAGGCGACGCATCGATCATCGTGGAGCTTTCTGAGAAGAGCGGCCCGGACAGCGGCGCGGAACCGCTTGTGACAATCGTTGCCAATGACTCGCTCGGTACAGCCGCGGCGCTTGTTGGTCCGGACGGCGCAAGCATGACGGCTGCCGACGAGGCCGGACCCGCGATCGCTGCGGCGGAGACGAAGACATCGAGGATCGTCCTGGTGCACTTCTCTGAACCGATGAACAAGCGATCGGTCCGAGTGGCGGATTTCCGGTTGGCTATCGGGGGCACTGTGCGGGCTATCACGCGGGTAGTCATGGTGGACAGCGACACGTGGGAGATCAGGGTGGCCCGTTCGAGCAAGTGGAGCTCAGGCTCCAGCGGGACGGTTCAGCTAACCGCAACGAGCGTAGTCAAGGACAGCAGCCGGAATAAGAGTCAGCAGACAGCGACCGTGCCGGTCGCGGCCGTTTACTAGCGTCTCAAAAGAGTCTCAAGACCTTCGCAACCCTGAGGCATTGCGCTAATGTTGCGATACCGTGACATCCCGGATCATTGCAGACAAGGCGTCATGGATAGGGAGGTGGTCGGCGGTCCGCCGCGATCACGTCTCCGGCTACGTGTGAGGAACCACGCGCGGTTGACTAATTTCGGGTTCCGCGAGGCTCCCTCATGGCACTGGACCTCCCCGCCAGGAGACAACTTCCCCTATACCTGATCAGCGCGCTCGCGCTGGTGCTGGTCATTGCCATTGCCTCAAGGCCGGAGGCTGAGGCCGGCGGCAACGCGGTGCCGCCAGAAGCCTACGAACGGCTCGCCGCTGAGGGTTCGGTTGAGCTGATCCTGAGCGTGAAGAACGCGGATGTGCTGTCGGAGGTCAGCAGCACTCTGCGTAGCCGCGGCCGAGGAGCTGCAGCGGATAGGCTCGAAGACCTGTTGGGACAGCGGCTTGCCTCAGCCGCGGCCTCGCTGCCGCAGGGCGTGGTTCGCGTTGAGCGCTTTGACCAAGTAGGAAGCCTGGCCGTAACCGTTGACACCGTGGAGGCCCTCGACGCGCTGGGCAATCTTCCCAACCTGATACGGATCGACCTCCAGCAGATCCTGATCCCCCAGCTCGAGCAGTCACTGGCGCTGATTCATCAACCAGAAGCAGTAGCGGCGGGCCACACGGGCGATGGGACCTCAATCGCGGTGCTGGACACCGGCGTAGATTACACCCGCGAGGCGTTCGGGTCCTGCACCGCACCGGGCCTCCCGGTGGGTTGCCGTGTGGCGCATGCGGAGGACTTCACGTTCTTCGACGACGGCCAGCTGGATGCGGGACAGCCGAAACACGGCACGAACGTCGCCGGGATCGCCGCCGGCGTAGCGCCGGGTGCGCAGATCCTTGCCCTCGATGTCTTCGGTGACTCCGTCGCAGCGGATAGCTCGATACTCAATGCCATCTCGTGGGTGCTTGACAACGTTGAGACGCACAACATCAAGGCAGTCAACCTGAGCCTTGCGACGGATCGGGAGTACAGTCCGGAGGGCAGTTTCTTCAACAGGTGCCCCACCGGCCTGAAGTCCGCCTTCCAAGCGTTGTTGGCGGCCGACATTCTGCCGGTAGTCGCTGCCGGCAATGGCGGAAGCTCCAGCCGCATCTCGTACCCCGGTTGCATCTCCGAGGCCTACACGGTCGGCGCCACGTATGACGCGAGCGGCGTCAATGGCGCGTTCTCCGAATGTACGGACAACCCCACCGTTGTGGACACGGTCGCTTGTTTCTCCAACAGCCACGGGACCATGCTCGACTCGCTGGCGCCCGGCGCGCGAATCACAGCCGCCGGTCTGAAGAACTGGGCCGGGACATCGATGGCGGCGCCTCACGTGACGGCTGCCGCGGCGGTGCTCGGCGCAATCCCGGGTGTGACGGTGGAGGAGGTCCAGTCGATCCTGAGGGGCACCGGCCCGGCCATAACCGATCCTCGAAACGGCGTTACAAAGCGGCGGCTCGACCTCGAACAGGCCGTTGCAGCGACGGAGGTGGCGTACGTCGGTCCCACGGCGGCGGAGACGGCTGACACGGACGCTGACGGCCGCATCGACCGCGTCCGGCTGACCTTTGGCGAGAACCTGAACGACGACTTCGCCGACTTCTCGGTCGCCGTGGCTGGCTATACGGTCCAGGGCGTTTCGTCGGGCGCGGCCGGAGACGGTGTAATCCTCGTCAATCTGCACGAAGGTAGTCAGCCGGACAGCGCGGCAACGCCGGAGGTGACCATCGGGGTCAACGAGTCGCTCGCGACGGCGGGCGGTGCGGTTGTCGGGCCGCAAGGAACAGCTATCACGGCGGAGGACGGCGCCGGTCCGGCGATCGTGGGCGCGCAGGCGATAGACCGGCGCAAGGTGCGCATCGACCTTTCAGAATCCGTCGACGAGGCCACACTGCTTAAGACCGACCTGAGGTTGGTGATGGGCGGCACAAACCGCGCGCTTGCCTCGCTGACCAAGGTCGACGATGACACCTGGGAGCTCTTGGTGCGCAGGACTGCGAAGTGGCCCGCAGGCGCCAGCGGCAACGTTCGATTCTCGGCTGCGGGTGCAGTGAACGACGCGAGCGGCAACGGGAATACTCAGACGGCCAGCATTCCGGTAGCTGCGGCTCCCTAGCTGGTGATGACGATGCGCGCGTCGACGGCGATGGCGCCATCGGGGTAGGCGAAGACCGGATTGAGGTCGAGCTCGCTGATCTCGGGGTGTGCATCGATGAAGGCCGAAACCTGCAACATAAGGTCGACCAGGGCCTCACGACTAATGGCCGGCGAGCCGCGGTAGCCATCGAGCAGGGCGCTTCCCCTGATCTCCTGGAGCATCTCGACGGCGTCTCTGCGCTCGAGGGGAACCAGGCGAAAGACAACGTCCTCGAGGACCTCGACCAAGACGCCGCCGAGGCCGAACATCATTACCGGTCCGAACTGCGGGTCGCGGCTCATGCCGATGATCACTTCAAGGCCCGGAGCAGCCATACGCTGCACCGACACGCCCTCGATGCGTGCGTCCGGCTGACGCCCGGTAACAGCTTTGAGAATGTCGTCGTATGCGCGCTCGACATCTTCGGCCGACTCGAGGCCGAGGCGCACGCCGCCGATGTCGCTCTTGTGCGCAACATCGTCGCTGACGATTTTCAAGACCGCCGGGAAGCCTAACTCGGTAGCGAGCTGCACCGCTTCGCCGCATGATCGAGCGAGCCGCGCGCTTGCTGTTGTGATGCCGGCCGATTCAAGGAGTTGCTTCGACTCAACTTCGTTGAGCAGGCGGTTCGCTCCAACTGCGGCGCTCAAGGACGGCCTCTGGGAGTCACTGGCTTAGGATGCCCGAATCGAGGGGCAGGCGATACTGAGCCGGTGACGGTCTACAGCGCCAAAGACCTGACGCCGCCGGAGAGACTGAAGCGAGCTTCAGAGTTCCTTGAATTGGGCGAGCGGGACCTGCAACTAATCCGCCAGACATCTGGCATTGTCCGCAGTCGCGCCGACCATATCGTCGGGCGCCTGTACGACCGGCTGGCGTCTTTTCCCGAGTCAGCCGAGTTGCTGACGCAGGCGTCGTCGGTAACGGGCGAGGGTTTGGAAAGGCGGCGCGACGCCTTGACCAACTGGCTCGGCAACGTTGTGAAGCTTGTGGAGGAAGGCTCGGACTGGCTGCCCGAAGCCCTGCACACGACCGGCGCGACGCATGCCGGCGCAGGCAAGTCCGAGGTGAGAGTGCCCATAGATCTCATGGTTCTGACTATGGCGTTACTTCAGGACACCATCAGCGCTGAGCTCTTGCGGGCGCGGCCGGGCGATCTTGATGCCGTATCGGCTTGGACAAAGCTGCTCTGGGTCGCGTTCGACGTCATGGCCGCGGCCTACGACGGGCCGCTACCGGCGGGCGCGAGCGCAACTTAGCCTGACATTTATCGAACTGTAGAGAGGTCTGGCAGATGGAGCTGAAGGGACAGGTGGCGATCGTCACCGGTGCGTCGAGAGGGGTGGGTAAGGGCATCGCCATGGAGCTGGGACGGGCCGGCGCGGATGTCGTCGTTGCGGCGCGAAGCGAACAGGAGCCTGACCCACGGTTGCCCGGCACCATCTATTCGACAGCCGAAGAGGTCAGGGCCGAGACCGGTGCTCGAGTCCTACCGGTAAGGCTCGACGTCAGCAAGGACGAAGAGATCGAGGCGATGGTCGAAAAGACCGCTGCCGAGTTCGGCCGGATCGACATCCTCGTCAACAACGCAGGCGTGATGGCGCCGGGGCCGTTGCTTTCGACACCGATCAAGCGCTGGGACCTGTTGTGGCGGGTCAACGTGCGCGGCCCGCTGGTCTGCGCCCAGGCCGTGCTGCCGGCGATGATCGAGCGCAAGAGCGGGACGATCGTCTTCATCTCCTCGATAGCAGCCGAGCGCCCGGGCGCCGGCAACATGTCGTACAGCGTAACCAAGCAGGCCGACCGAAAGGTGGCTGAGGGACTGGCGCTTGAGGTGAAGGAGCACGGAATCCGTGTCTTCTCGCTATCGCCTGAGGGTTTGATCCTCTCACCGGGAGTGATGATGCATCGCACCGACAGGATGTTCCCGGAGTCGGAGATCGAAGAGGCGGAGGAGATGGGCCAGGCCGTGGTGATCCTGGCCCGGGGACTGGCGGACGATCGGTTGGGCGCCCACTTCTACAGCCGCCGGCTGAACGAGGAATTCGCTGGCGCCTGAGCGATGACAGACAGGGAACGGCCGGCCGACGATCGCGCCGAGCGACGGGAACAGCGAAAGCAGGCCGAGCGGGAGCGCGTGCGCAAGCACGGCCGCGAGATCGGAAAGGTCTACCGCGACGCCGTGGTCAAGCGCGCAAGAAAGCCGCGACGCAAGACGAAGTGAGGATTCGCGGGTTACAGATCGACCAGGGCGCGTGGTAATATGCTTAGGCATCTTCTCGTTTAGTACACCCGCCAAAGGGGTCGAAGGATGGTCTCCGCAGTGGTCAACTCACCGTTCGACGAGTACCTGGACCTCGTCGACGCTGCCCGTGTCCTCGGCATCCACCCGCAGAGCCTGCGCAGGCTGATCAAACAGAAGAAAGTCCCCGCTCATCTCTTCGCCGGCAAGTACCTGATCCAGCGCGACAAGCTGGAGATGTTCAAGTCCAACTACGATCCGCGACCAGGCCGTAAGCCGATCCGCCGGCTGCTTTAGCCGGCTTTTAGCGCTTCCTTGAGCGGCCTGATATCCAGCCCGGGCTGGCCGGCGCGCTGGAGCAGGCCCTCCACGCTGTAGCGCTGGCCCCAGCTCCACCACTCGCGGACTTGCTCACCGCCCTCGGCGGTTTCAAACCACGTCTTGCCGTGGCGCTCCTCAAGCGTGCGCCGCACCTGCGCCTCGAAGATCCAGGCGCGGAGGTACTTCGCCGCGTAGAAGCCGTCATCGACGTCGAAAAGATAGTCAGCGGGCGAGTAACGGACTCCGACGGTCCCGGTCAGCAGATCAGCGTAGCGTTTGGCCCTGGCGCGGGCGCCAACGGTCGAATGCAGCTCGAGCTCGTAGAGCAGCTTGGCGCTGTAGCGGCGCAGCATATAGAGCTCGTGGAAGTTGCTGAAGGCTACGAAGGCGGCTGAGTCGTTGATGCCCATGACCCGACGAAGCCAGTCTTCGTTCTTCATTAGATGCTCGACCAGAAAGGCAAAACCTTCGGTAACCGAGTTGTCACCGAGACCTCTAAAGGCGTACGGGAGATCAGCGGGGACGTGGGCGAAGTGCTCTGTATGGCCGGCTTCGTGGAGAAGGGCCCGATAGTCGTCCTGGCCACCCTGGGGGTTGATCACGAGCTTGATCTCGTTGGGAACCTCGATCGCCGAACAGAAGGCGCGAGGCGACTTCTGGGGCCTCGCCTCGGTGTCGAGGTAGACGTTGGGCTGGGAGTCGAGGTTTATCCCGAGGCCCTTCAAGGTCTCGTCCAGCGCATGCCGCAGCTTCTTCTTAGGGAAGAGTGAGTCGTACTGTGGCGCGCGGAAGAGAAAGGCGAGGTCGCACTTCTCGGCGCGAGCAGGTGGGATGCCGGTGTCGCGCAGGCAGCGCTCGAGCCGGTCGCGATAAACGTCTTCGGTGTCCCAGAGGAAGTCCTCAACCATCAGCTTCAGCTCATGGAGATGGAGGCGGGAAACGTCGTCGCAGAAGTCGACGTACGTGGCGTAGCCAAGGTCTCGGGCCCGCTCGTGGAGGCGCTCCCAGCGTTCCTCACGGAGGCCATTCTGGTCGCCGGTGAGACCGGCACGCATGGAGTCCAGATGGCGACGCCGCTCAGGGTTTGACTCATTGGCGATCAGCGGCTGGATGCTGCGATAAGGGACCTGCTTGCCATCCCAGTCGATCGTGTCGGTGGTTTCGCGGTCAGCGATGCGCTCGCTGAGATCTTTGACCGAGTCCTCCATGTAGGCGTCGAGGACGAACTCGCGAAGGGCGGCGTAGCGCTCATCGTCGGGCCGCATGCGCTGGAGACTGTCGACCACCGAGCGCTCAAACATCCAACCGTATTGCTCGAAGATCGGCGCGAGTACGAGGTCTTCCTTGAGTCCGGCGCGATTGAGGTAGTATTCGCGATGCAGCTCGCGCCCGAAGTCCTCAGCGCCGGCATCAAGCCGATCGAGCAGGGCTGTCCCCGATTTGGCAGGCATCAGGTCTCCTGGGGGCCGGCGACGACCCGTGGAATGCGCGCGCCGAACTCGACGATTCGAGCTTTGGGCTTACGGTCGATGATATCGAGAAAGCCCAGCGTAAAGACCCGGTGGAAGCCGCGGCGACCGGCGGCGCCGGGATTGACGAGCAGCCGGCCATCGACATCGGCGACGCGCGCGATGTGGCTGTGGCCGTAGACGACGACGTCCGCTTCCGGCAGGTTTCGGGGGTCTAGCTGGTGGATTAGGTGGAAGCGCAGGCTTTCGA
>DASTBR010000003.1:0-3898 GCA_035711945.1 Dehalococcoidia bacterium | reverse complement strand
GCATACCCCCGAACAGCGGCGATCGAGGGGAAAGGCGCGGTGTGTATCCAGTAGAACGGGAGCTGCTCCGGCTTGACCATCTGCGGCGCGCCGTTATCCGACTGTGCGGGTACACCGTCGGCGATGCCGCCGCCGATCAGGAGGCTCTGATCGAGCCCGGCGGAGAAGGCGCGCCCTTCTCCGATTACGACAAGGCAGCGGAGATCGCTGTCGGATTCGAGCTCGCTTCCCAGCTGACGCATCTCGTTCCACATCTCACGGTTTTGCGCGTTCAGTTTTTCGGGGCGGTTGAGTGTCAGCCAACCGGCGCTATCCCGGCGCTCGAAGCGAACCATCTCCACTGGATCCTCCAATCACTGAGCCCTGATCGTTGATCGCGCGGCTGCGCCGTTCAAACGGCTGCGGAGTCAACCTCGCAGGTTAACGGTTTGACCGGTGATCTGCGCCGCGTCGTCCGAGGCCAGGAAGGCGACGGCGCTCGCCACGTCCTCGGGCGACCCGCTTGCCGCGATTGCCTCCTTGCGCGCTGTGCCCTCGGCGCGGCCTCGGGAGGCTTTTTCGCGGAGGGCGAGACCGATCGGAGATTCAATAAGGCCAGGAGCTACGGCATTGACGCGAATCCCGCTGGGCTGCAGCTCCGCAGCAAACTGCTGGGTCAGCGCCATGACGGCGGCTTTGGTCGCCACGTAGACCAGCCCCTGGCTAACTGTCCCGGGCTCCAGTCCGCTGACCACATTGACGATCGAACCTCCGCGTTGCGCTGTCATGATCCGCGCGCACTCGCGGATGCAGAAGAAGGGCGCGCGCAGGTTTACCGCCAGGGCCTCTTCCCAGTCGTTTTTCTTGAGCTCGGCCGAAGGCTTGAGCGGTCCGGCGATAGCTGCGTTGTTGACCAGGACATCGATGCGGCCGAAATGCTCGAAGGCGACGTCGACCAGCGAGACGATGTCATTCTCCTTGGTCAGGTCGCCGGTTACCCGCAGCGCGCGTCGCCCAAATCCCGCTATGAGACGGCCGAGCTCGCGCGTGTCGTCTTCCGTGTTGGGACGACCGTGAATGGCTACGTCGGCGCCATCATGGGCGAGACGCACGGCCGTCGCGTAGCCCACGCCGTTGCTTTTGCCGCAGCCGGTGACCAGGGCGACGCGGCCCTGCAAGCTGGCCATCAGCTTGTCTTGCCGCCGAACCGGCTGACACCGGCCATGTAGGGCAGCAGCACCTGCGGGATCTCGACCGAGCCGTCTTCCTGTTGATAGTTTTCGACGACCGCGATCAGGGTTCGCGGCAGACCGAGCGCCGAGGCGTTGAGCATGTGTGGATGTCGTGGGCGTGAGTCGGCGTCTGGCTTGTAACGGATGTTGGCACGACGCGCCTGGAAGTCCTCGACGTTGGAGCAGGAGCTCACTTCAAGCCACTCGCCACAGCCGGGGGCCCAGGCTTCGACATCGAACGCCTTTGTTGCCTTGAAGTCGAGGTCCCCGGTACCCAGCTCGAGCACGCGGCTGGGAATATCGAGGCGTCTGACCAGCTCGCGGGCGTTCTCAACCAGGCGGTCGAGCTCCGCATAGGACTGATCGGGCTCGCAGTAGACGAACATCTCGACCTTGTCGAACTGGTGGCCTCGCTTGATGCCGCGTACGTCGCGTCCGGCGCTCATCTTCTCGCGGCGGAAGCAGGGAGTGTAAGCGCAAAGGCGCCGAGGCAGCGTGGCTGGAGGGATGATCTCGTCGCGATAGAAGTTAGCCAGTGGCGCCTCGGCCGAGGGTATGAAGTAGAAGTCATCTTCGGCGTCGCGGTAAAGGTTCTCTGAGAACTTCGGGAGATGTCCGCTGGCCAGGAGGCTCTCTTCCTTCAACATGGCGGGCGGGTACACTTCGGTGAACCCGAAGTCGCGCGTCAAGACGTCGAGCATCCAGGTGATCAGGGCTCGCTGCAGCCGTGCCAGTTCACCCTCCAGGAGATAGAACCGTGAGCCGGACATCTTGACGCCACGTTCGATGTCGAGACCTACGGACGGCGCGAGGTCCCAGTGCGCTTTCGGCTCGAAGCCAGACTGCTGGTCCACGGCATCCTCGTCGATCACGCGGTTGGCGGACTCGCCCTCGCCGACCGGCACGCCATCCGCCGGCAGGTTGGGAATGGCCAGGAGCAGGTCGTTTAACGCGGGTTCTATCTCCGCGATCCGCGCCTCGAGCTGGTCTATTCGCTCTCCGTCCTGGCGCGTAGCGTCAATCAGTTGCTGACGCTCAGCCGGATCGTTGGTGGCCCCAATCTGCTTCGAGGCGGTATTGCGGCGGGCGCGCAGTTGCTCAAGCTCGGCCAGCACCTCGCGGTGGCTGGCGTCAAGACGGATCACCTCATCCAGGTCGACGTCGGCGAACTTCCTGGCGAGGCCCTCTCGTACTCGATCCGGTTCTGAGCGGATGAGCTGAAGACTCAGCACCCGACGGTGGTCTCCACACGGCGGATCGCGTCGATGGCCAGGACCCGGACGTCCTCGGCCAGGGGCAGTAGACGGCCGTCAAGCTCGAGTCCGTCGGCGCCCTCAAGCTCCGCGATGCCGACCCAGCGACCTGTCTTTTCGCCGCCGTTGGCGTCCCTCGCCGGGCCGAGGGAACGGCAGTAGTAGATCAGGTCGATGTGCTGGTGGTCCGGTTGTTCGCCGCCAATGTCCTCGAGGAGAATCACGCGCGGCGGCGGCAACTGCCGCGGCAGATCGAACTCATAGTTCGCGAACTCACTGACGATCTCGGCCTCGAGACCAGTCTCCTCGCGAATCTCGCGCAGCAGAGCCTCAACAGGCTCCTCTTCCTCCTCGACGTGGCCGCCCGGCGGCATCCACGTGTTCAGCTTGCGGTGCCAGTGCAGAAGAGTACGCTCTCCATCAACCACAAAGCCAGTTGCCGTAAAGTGCCGCTTCACGTTCCTGAGGATCGGAGATAGGCGATCCCCAGTCGAGAACTCACGGTCGTCAGCTACGCAACGCTGGAAAGAGGATCACCTCGCGGATCGAGCGCTGGCCGGTGAGCACCATGATCAACCTGTCGACGCCTAGCCCGGCGCCGCCCATTGGCGGCATACCGTATTCCATCGCGGTGAGGAAATCCTCGTCGAGCTGCTCCGCCTCCTCGTCACCAGCCGCCTTTAGCTTTAATTGCTCCTCAAAACGCTCGCGCTGATCGACAGGGTCATTGAGCTCGGAGTAGGCGTTGCCCAGCTCGAAGTTGCGGACGAATGGTTCCCAGCGCTCGACGATCCCGGGCTCGTCCGGCTTGCGCTTCGCCAGCGGCGTCAGCTCCACGGGGTAGTCCATCAGGAACGTCGGTTGCACCAGCTCGGGCTCTACATATCGCTTGACCAGGTCGTCGAGTAACTTGCCCCAGGTCGCGCCGGGCGCTGGCTCCAGGCCTCGCTCGCGATAGAGACCAAGCAGCAAATCCCCTTCGCGATACTCCTCGAAGTCGAACCCAGCGTGCTCCTGTAGGGCGTCGCGCATTCGCAGCCGCCGCCAGGGCGGGGCGAGATCGATCGTTCCACCGGCGGGGTTGGGGACCTCGGTCGTGCCGACGGTCTCGAGCGCGACGGTCGAGACCATCTCCTCGAACATCTCAGCAAACGATTTGTAGTCCGCGTAGGCCTCGTACCACTCCATCATCGTGAACTCGGGGTTGTGGGTTGAGTCAGCGGCCTCGTTGCGGAAGAGTCTGCCGATCTCATAAACCCGTTCGAAGCCTCCGACGATCAACCGCTTGAGATGGAGCTCCAGGGCGACCCGTAAGTAAAGGTCGCTGTCGATGGCGTTGTGGTGGGTCACAAAGGGCAATGCCGCGGCCCCGCCGGCGCTGGCGTGAAGGACGGGCGTTTCGACTTCGAGATATCCGCGCCCATCCATGAAGCG
>DASTBR010000002.1:0-4012 GCA_035711945.1 Dehalococcoidia bacterium | reverse complement strand
CGGACCATCTGCTTGAGCACGACGCCGACAAGATCTTCGAGCTCGTCAAGCACTGGGTCATCGCGAACACCCGCAACCTGGCGCACCTGAACTGACCCATCGACTAACTCGCCCTTTTGTGGGCTGATTCCTTGCTCCGACCGTGACTCACGCCCAAACTTAGCCGCGAGGCTTGCCGAATGCTTCGGACCCTGATGTCTCTCGCCTCGTCCTTGATCACCAGCCGGCCCTGGCTGGTCCTCGGAGCGTGCATCGCGCTGGCCATCGCCATGGCGCCCGGCATCCTCCTTATCGAGGTCGAGACCGGCCAAGAGAATCTGCTGCCCGAAGACTCCACAATCCGCATTCAAAACGAGGCCTACCAGGACCAGTTTGGCGGCGACACCATGCAGCTTCTCCTGGAAGGCGACCGAGAAGACATCCTGGCGCCCGACAACCTAAGGCTGATGCAGCAGCTAGAGGCGGAGCTTGCCGCCGACGACCGCTACCTCGCGGTCTACAGTCCCGCGACCTATCTCCAGCTGGCGGCCGACCGGGCCCAGGCCACCCTCGACCGCTTCAACGCCGAGGTGGCTGCTGCTGAGCAGGCGGCTCGCCAGGAAGTCGCGGCGGCGGGCGGTACGCCCGAAGAGCAGGAAGCTGCCGCCGGGGCAGCTGCCGGCGCAGTGATCCAGCGCTTCCTCGAGGAGAATGCGGCGCAGGCCGAACAGTTCGAAGGCATCACCGACTACTCCATCGAGAACCCGGCCTTTGTCGACGCGGTCCTTGTCGACCCGGCCACCGGTGAGCTGCGGCCGCAGTTTCTCGACCTCCTCCCAGACGAGGACCACGCACTCGTAGTCGGCCGCATACGCGGAAACGTCAGCCTCGACGAGGTTTCCGACGTGGCCGAAGAGTTCGAAGCAACGGCCGAGCGTTACGAGTTCCGCAACGTGACCGCACTGTCAGCGGGCACACCAGAGCTGGTCAACGAGATCACCACCAGCATGACCGACAGCCTGGTCTACACGGGCGTGCTCGCGGCGCTGCTCATGATCGTCGTTCTCTGCCTCGTCTTCAGGGCGCACTGGCGGCTTCTCTCGCTGCCAGTGATGGTCATCGGCGTCATCTGGATCTTCGGCCTGATGGGCTACCTCGGCATTCCTCTGACAATCGTTACGGTCGCCGGGCTGCCGATCATGATCGGTCTCGGCGTCGATTTCGCCATCCAATTCCACAATCGCTACCAGGAGTGGATGGCCCAGGAGGTGCCAACCGCGCAGGCTTTGCGCGAATCCCTGCTCACGATTGGGCCCGGCGTCACGATGGCGATGATCGTCACTGCCTACGGCTTCGTTGCTCTCTTCGTCTCCGACGTTCCGGTGGTCCGCGACTTCGCCACGATCCATGCAGTTGGCGTGTCTCTGGCGTTCGCGGCCGGCCTGCTCGTTCTGAACTCGGCGCTGTTCCTCCGCGATCGGCCAAAAACCCCCGCCCAGCGCCGCGAGCACGTTGAAGTGGAGACCTCGTCGGTCGATAAGGCCCTTGGTTGGATTTCGCGCGCCGCGATCGAGCATCCATTCGCGTTGGTCGCTTTTGGCGTCGGCTTCTTCCTCCTCGGCGTCTACTACGACGGCGACATCGAGGTCGAGACCGACCCGGAGCGCTACGTCTCCGCCGACTCCGAGGTCCTGCAGAATCTCAACGTGATCCGTGCGGTCGTAGGTTCGACCGGCGAGATCGGCATAATGCTCGAGACGGAAGACGCTTTCGATCCCGAGTTCCTGACCTGGATGGCCGAATTCGAGCAGGAGCAGCTCGAAGCTCATCCTCGCCTTCTAAAGGGCGCCTCCAGCCCGGCCTCTACCGTCGCTCAGCTCAACGGCGGCGAGATTCCCTCCGACAGCGAAGCTGCGGCCGAATCCTTCAGCACGCTGCCGCCTGTCATCCAGCGCACCCAGGTGTCCGAGGACGGACGGCGGGCCAACCTACTATTCGTCACCGCGAATATCCCGCTTGAAGAGGTCAACGACGTGGTCCACGAGATGCGCGATGACATCGATCCTCCGCAGGGCGCCGATGCGTCGTTCGGCAGCCTGACCGTCATCGGCGCCGAGACCGTGACAAGCCTGGCCGATAGCCGTCGGTTAATGACCTTCGCCGCGCTGGCGGGGATCCTTGTCCTTCTCTCGCTGCTCTACTGGAATCCGGTCAAGGCCGCGCTAACCATGGCGCCGATCGCTCTCGTTATCGGCTGGGCGTCGGGCGTCATGTTCTTGACCGGCATTGACTTCAATCCGCTGACGGCGGTCCTCGGCGCGCTGGTAGCCGGCATCGGCACCGAGTTCACTGTTCTCCTGCGCCGCCAATATGACGAGGAAAGAGCGGCAGGTCTCCCGCCGGCCGAGGCTATGCACGAAGCCGTCATAAAGATCGGCCGGGCGGTTACGGCCTCGGCGTTCACCGTCATGGGCGGTTTTGGCGCACTGTGCCTTTCCGACTTCCTGCTGCTGCGGGACTTCGGCATCGTTACAGTGATCAGCGTCTTCCTCGCGCTCGTCGCGACGCTGGTCCTGTTGCCTGCGCTGACCGTCTGGATCGACGAGAAGCTTCTTGCCCGCGAGAGCCAACAGCCGGAGGCCGAACGGGCCTAGTCCGAGGAGCCGACTTCAGCGCTGTACTCCTCGTCGCTGACGTGGTCGCCCCAGGCGACATTGTTGCCCTGATCGTCCACTTCAACCATGGAGAGATGCGTCATGAAGCGATCCGGTGCCGCCCCATGCCAGTGTTCCTCCCCAGGCTCGAAGAAGACCCGGTCGCCGGGGCGGACGGCCTGAATGGAGCCACCGCGGGCTTGGACACGACCGATACCCTCTGTCACGTAGATCGTCTGCCCGTTGGGATGCGTGTGCCAGGCGGTCCGAGCGCTCGGTGTGAAGTGGACGTTGCTCGCCTGCAAGCGGGATGGGCCCGACGGCGACGCCACGTAATCGACATAGACGGCCCCCGTGAACCGATCGCTCGCCCCAACCGCTGTCTCGAGCGAGTTCCTCGTGATTTGCATGCTGCTCCTCCGTGTCTTGCTGTGGGCTCCAGCCCGGTACGGCCGGGCGGCTACATCGGTTCGTAGACTCAATAGAGCATGAGCAATCGGATTCTGCACGCCGGAGCCATCTTCGGCGCTGCCTTCCTGGTTCTTGTTGTTGGCCTTGGCTACTGGCAGGTCTGGCGCGCCGAAGCTCTGGACGATCGCGGCGACAATCCGCGCGTCGCCGAAGCTGCACGCCGCTTTGACCGTGGCTCGCTGATTAGCGCCGACGGCGTCGTACTGGCCGAAACCGACACGGAGCGCGCCCTTCGCCTCTACGCGACGCCTTCGCTGTCGCAAACGGTCGGGTACGCCAGCACCCGCTTCGGGCAAACCGGGCTGGAGCTGGCCGCGAACGACGCCCTGAGCGGGGAGGAAGGCGGGGACTTCGTCGACTTCCTCGAATCCACGTTCCTTCCAGACCGTGCTGAAGGCAACGACGTCGTCCTGACCATCGATAGCAATATCCAGCAGGCGGCGGTGGACGCTCTGGGCGGCCGCAAGGGGGCAATCGTCGTCATGGACACGCAGACTGGAGCCGTCCTTGCGCTGGTCAGCGAGCCGACCTACGACGCCAACACGCTCGACCAGAGCTTCCCTCAGCTGACGGAGAACCCCAACCAGCCGCTGCTCAACCGGGCAACCCAGGGCTTATATCCGCCCGGCTCGACGATCAAGGTCCTAACGGCTGCGACGGCGATAGACGCCGGCTCGATTACACCGGAGACGGATGTGGAATGCAATGACGCCTACGTCGTCGATGGCTTCCCGATCGAGTGTGTGCGCGGCGAGGGTACTTTCCCGTTCCTGGAGGCGTTTGAGAACTCTGTCAATGCCGTCTTCGCCCAGATCGCGGTCGAACGGATCGGCTGGCAGAACTTCACTTCCTACGCCAACGAGATGGGCTTCGGGACCGACCTTGGCCTGGAGATCGACGCCAGCAGC
>DASTBR010000001.1:0-2092 GCA_035711945.1 Dehalococcoidia bacterium | reverse complement strand
GCCTGTCGTTAATGGCTCGGGATGAGCGAGAAAGTAGGTCTGGCCTGCGGCGGTCTTTGCTTCTGCCGCAACGATCAGGCCGCGAACGAGGTCCTCCACATAGATGAGGCTCAGTTCCCGATTGCTGCCGACGCCCGGTCGCAAGGCGCTGCGGGCAAGGCGAAATACCGAGAGCATCGCCGGGTCGCGCGGCCCGTAGACGACAGGCGGCCGAATGATCGTCGACGGCAGCCTGTCCTCGTGCTGGTGGACTACTTCCTCGCCGGCCAGCTTGCTGCGGCCGTAATCGCTGACCGGGGCCGGCGTCATTTCTTCTGTGCGCGGCGACCCCGGGGAGCTGGGTCCGGCCGCAGCGAGGCTGCTGACGTACACGAAGCGCGGAGGTGGGTCCAAACGTGAGCTCGCCTCGGCTACTGACCGCGTGAGGCCCTCGTTGACCCTCAGGAACTCCTCAGCGTTCCGCGCGGCGATGGCTCCAGCGACGTGATAAACCGTGCTGACGCCGACCAGCGCCTTAGCGAGGTCGTCCTGGCTGTCCAGCTCGCAGGGGACAAGCTGGGCGCCGATACCCTTCAGCCAGCGGGTATCGCTCGTCGCACGCACAGTGCAGGTCACGGCCTGTCCGCTGGCAAGCAGACCCTCGACGAGATGGCTGCCGACGAAGCCGGTGCCTCCGGTGACGAGAGAGCGCTTCACGGCGCCAGCGATTTTTCGTAGAGGCCGTAGCTGCGGTAGCGCGGAAAGCCGAGGTTCGTGAGCAGGTTGTTGGCGTGGACGTTGTCCTCGAGTACCCAGGAGACCTCCAGCTGTTCGTAGCCGGCCGCCACTCCCCGCTTGAAGAGCTCCAACGTCAAGAGCGCCTCGATGCCCTTTCGCCGGTGCTCGGCCACGACACCCAGCGCCATCAGCCTCAGGCCTTTCATCTTGCGCCGGTACCAGAGCGCTTTGATCCAGTTAAAGGGCAGCAGCCGTCCGTTGAGGTGAGCAAGAACGTAGTTCCAGTCGGGCACGGCAAGGGCGAAGCCGGCAGGCTCGCCGCCGATGCTGGCGATCAGCACGACCCGCTCGTCGGCGAGGCTGGCGAGCTTCTTCGTGAGATAGAGCGCCTCGTCGGCCGTGAATGGCACCGCACCCCAGAGCTCGCTCCAGGCCTCGCGGTAGATGCGCTCGAGGATGGCGGCTTCCTTTCCGGCGTCCTTCACACGGGCATTGCGAATCTCCACGCCGTAGCGACGCTTCACTGCCTCGGCCAGGCGGACCTGCTTTTCGGTCGGCTGCTGCACTCCCGCGCGCACCAGGTAGGCGTACAGGCGGCGCACCATCTGCATCCCGCACCCCTCCAGCAGCCGCGGATAGTACGGCGGGTTGTAGGCCATCTCGATCACTGGCCTGCCTTCGAAGTCGTCGAGCAGAACCCCGATCTGGTCGTTGATTGAGGGGCTCATCGGCCCGCGCATTGCCGTCAGTCCGCGCTGCTTGAGCCAGTCAGCCGCGGCATCCAGAAGCGCGCAGGCGACCGTCTCGTCGTCCACGCTCTCGAAGAAGCCGAAGAAACCAACGCCATCGTTGTGCACCTCGAGATGGATCTCGTTGCGGATTGCGGCGACTCGGCCTGCTGGCTCGCCGTCCTTGTAAGCCAGGAAAAGTGCAATCTGGGCGTGCGCGTGGAAGGGGTGGCCGCGCTCGGGGTTCACCAGCTCTTCAACATCGGAGAGAAGGGGCGATACCCACGGGCTATCGCTGTCGTAGATTCGCCTGGGCAGCTGGAGAAAGTTCTTCAGGTCCTTCGCGCCGGCGACGGGCCTGACGTCGACCGACGGGGGGCTTATAGAGTCGGGTGCGGCCCGGGTCGCCTGCGGAGTCACCTCCGCCTCCTTAGATCAGTTCCTGGGCGCGGCCGACCCTGCCCATGATCTCGAGCGCCTGGTCAACCTGCTCGGGCGTGTGGGCCGCAGTACAGCTTGTCCGGATCAGGGCATGTCCAACCGGGACGGCCGGTGAGGTGACGGCGTTTGTGTAGACCCCGGCGTCGAGGAGGGCATGCCAGTAAACGCCCATCGACATCTCGCTGCCGATGACCATCGGGATGATC